>JAQWQB010000027.1 GCA_029245065.1 Flavobacteriales bacterium
TCCCCTATTGACGGTCTTGGAGCTAAAGGTTCATTGCTTTCTCGTCTCAAAACCCGTCTCCAACCAGCTAGTGCGTTCTCGTTAGTTCTTTCGCTGATCAGTTTGGTGTTCAATGTGCTCGTTTTCGGGCTGGCTGTTCGAGGGGCGTTCTCTTTGCTAAAAAAACACCCCCAACTAGCGCTGTTGCTAATTGGAGGTGCATTGTATTTTTGTTTTCTTTCTGTCTTTACCGCTACTGACGCCCGTTTTCGCTTACCGGCCGTACCTTTCCTGGCCCTGTTAGCTGCCGCAGCTCCTATTAGAACAAGGTCAACGGGTTCTCGTCGCTAGTGTCATCCTTTTTATTGTCTGAAGGGGATGAAGAAGGCAGTTCCAAATCAATTGTTGGGCTTACCTCATCTGGTGTACCAGTTGTGGTTTCTGAACCCGATTCAACAGGGGACTCTGCTAATTCTTTCGGCTCTTCTTTCGGTTTACCGACAAGTTGTTCTTCTGCTATGGTCTCTAATTCCTCATTAGCGGGTGCTAGGTGCACTTCCGTGATTGGCAAAGCACTCAACTTATTCCCTTGGGCTTTCAGGCCTTTCACGGCAATAAAATCCCGTAGGTTCACCAACTGGTCTTCCTTGTCTCTGGTATGCTTAAATCGCTTGTTGAACTTGATGGACGCATATGGATGGTGTAACGTACTCGCTACCCATAACTTCGAGTTTTCGCTCTCTGAAATAAAAGAGACCTTTCCTTTACTCGGCTCCACGAGGAAACGTTTCACGAAGAAGTCTTCTTTCCCTCCATCATAGTACACCACACTCACAGGCTTCTTTGGAACCCACTTTTCAATGTGAATCATGTTCTCTTCAAAGCGGTTTGAAAGGTCGAAGCCAATCAGCTTGTACTCGCCGCTATCAAGAAGTACTAAAATCTTATCCTGTGGCTGGAAAGCGCCCAAGAATCGTCCTCTTTCTTCTGCATTCAGTCTTGAAACTGTTTCGTCGAACCAAATCTTTCTAGCTCCCAATGTGGAAACACCAGCTTCTTTCAACTCTACTTTTCGAACCGGGTATTTCGACAAGGTATTTCCTGCTGCGCCTCTTCCTTTGATGGCTTGATCAGAGAAATCGAAATCGAATTTCAGCTTCTTGACCCGTTGTTGTTGTTTCAAGATGATGGTTACCACTTCGGCTTCACCGTTTGGATTGGCTGTGAAATAAAGGACTTCCGAACCGGGGGAACCTTTTGTAATTGCGTATTCTTTGTCCCGGGTAATAGAAGTTACACTGAAACGTTTTACGTAGGTCTTCCCTAGCTTTCCATCGCGATAGATAGCATTGTAGACCCGACGTTTGTCTCCTTTTTTCCAAACCCAAACATGAATGATGTTCTTTCCTACAAAGGCTTTTCCAGACACCTTGGTGACGATCATTGTTCCATCTTTTCTGAAAACAATCACATCGTCAATATCAGAGCAATCACAGACGAATTCGCCTTCACCTCGTTTCAGTCCTGTACCTATGAAGCCTTCATCCTTCTGTACATACAACTTAGCGTTGGCAACTGCCACTTTCGTTCGATCAATGGTATCGAACGTTTTGATCTCAGTCTTTCGCTCTCTGCCTTCAGCAAATTCTTTTTTCAACCCTTTGAAATAATCAATGGCGAAGTCAACGAGGTTGTCGAGGTTGAATTGCACTTTGTCGATTTCTTCTTCAAGGCCACGGATTTTCTCATCTGCTTTGAAGGAATCGAATCTAGAAATACGCTTGATCTTGATTTCGGTCAAACGGGCTACATCTTCATCAGTAACCTTACGAATCAAGTGTTTGATATGCTGTTTTAGACCTGCATGGATTGCTTCAATGATGGCTTCCCATGTCTCGCACTCTTCTATGTCACGGTAAATACGGTTTTCAATGAATATCTTCTCAAGCGAAGCAAAATGCCATGACTCTTGCAACTCACCTTTTCGAATTTCCAGCTCCATTTGAAGGAGGTCCTTGGTTCTTCCAGTAGAGATTCGCAGCATTTCACTCACCCCAAGAAACTGAGGTCGGTCATTTTCGATGACGCATGAGTTCGGAGAAATCGAGATCTCGCAATCTGTGAATGCGTAAAGCGCGTCAATGGTTTTATCTGGGGAAACACCTGTAGCCAGGTGAATCATGATTTCAACAACATCTGCCGTGTTATCTTCTACCTTCTTTACTTTAATCTTTCCTCTATCGTTGGCCTTTAGAATACTTTCAATCAGTGATGTGGTGGTAGAACCGAAAGGGAGCTCATGTATAATCAATGTTTTGGCATCTTCTTTACGAATTCGCGCACGCACCTTGATCTTACCGCCTCGGAGACCATCGTTGTAATTTTCTACATCTACCATTCCACCGGTGATGAAATCAGGGTAAATGGTCGGCTTCTTTCCACGAAGTACATCCATTGAGCCGTCAATAAGTTCCACGAAGTTGTGCGGTAACATCTTACAAGCCAATCCAACGGCAATTCCTTCAACACCACTTGCTAATAACAATGGAAACTTTACCGGTAAGGTATCGGGCTCTTTATTTCGTCCATCATACGAACTAAGCCACGTGGTCGTTTTCGCGTTGAAAACTACTTTACCACCAAATTTCGACAGCTTCACTTCGATGTATCGAGGAGCAGCTGCAGAGTCACCCGTCAGCACGTTCCCCCAGTTCCCTTGACAGTCAAGGAGCAATTCTTTCTGACCGATTTGCACCATGGCATCACCAATAGAAGCATCACCGTGTGGGTGGTACTTCATGGTATTACCAATAACGTTGGCCACTTTATGAAACCGGCCATCGTCGAGCTCTTTCAATGAGTGAAGGATTCTTCGCTGCACTGGTTTTAGTCCGTCATGCAAGTGAGGAACAGCTCTTTCCAGGATTACATACGAAGCGTAATCCAAGAAGTAATCATTGTACATTCCTGCTACTTGAATCACATTCTCTAGCTGTTGACCTTCTCCGTCATCAGCAAACTCTTCGTCGCGCTCTATATCTTCGTTCTCAGCCATAATCTCTCTGAGGTTTCTGTCTTAATTAATCTTCAGCTACTGTGTCTTTTTCAACACGCAGGTTCTCAATGATAAATTCTTGTCGGTCTGGGGTATTCTTCCCCATAAAGAACTTCAGTAGTTGTTCAATGGAATGTTCCTTTCCTATCACTACTGGGTCCAAACGGATGCTATCACCAATGAAGTATTTGAATTCATCTGGTGAGATCTCTCCAAGTCCCTTGAATCGGGTGATTTCTGGGTTCTTCCCTACTTTCTCCATGGCGTCAACCTTCTCTTGCTCAGAATAGCAGTAAAAGGTGTCTTTTTTATTTCGAACACGGAATAAGGGTGTTTGAAGAACATAGAGATGTCCGGCTTTCACGAGCTCAGGGAAGAACTGGAGGAAGAACGTAATCATCAGGAGTCGAATGTGCATTCCATCGACATCGGCATCAGTAGCGATCACCACTTTGTTGTAGCGAAGGCCGTCTAGTCCGTCTTCAATGTTCAATGCCGCTTGCAACAAGTTGAATTCCTCGTTTTCGTACACCACTTTCTTGGTGAGGCCGAAACAATTTAGTGGTTTTCCCTTCAAGGAGAATACCGCTTGAGAGTTCACGCTTCTTGCTTTGGTAATAGAACCTGATGCAGAATCTCCCTCGGTAATGAACAAGGTTGAGTCTTCGTTCCCTTCTTTTTTATCTTGAAAATGTATTCTGCAATCGCGTAGTTTCTTGTTGTGAAGGTTGGCCTTCTTTGCTCGCTCTCTTGCTATTTTCTTTATTCCAGCCAGATCCTTTCGTTCCTTTTCGCTCTGCAATATTCGTTTTTGAATAGCATCTGCTACTTGCGGATTCTTGTGCAAGAAGTTGTCCAATTCTCTTTTAAGGAAGTCAAGAACAAATGAACGGATTGAAGCGCCACCTGGTTCAATTTCAGTTGACCCCAGTTTTGTTTTCGTTTGAGATTCGAAAACGGGCTCCATTACTTTCACGCTCAATGCCGCTGTAATACCAGATCGAACATCTACAGCGTCGTAGTCTTTCTGGTAGAATTCACGAATGACTTTCACAAATGCTTCACGAAAAGCGCCTTGGTGTGTTCCTCCTTGGGTGGTATACTGTCCGTTGACGAAGCTGTAATAATCTTCTCCGTATGCATTGGTGTGGGTGAAAGCGACTTCAATGTCTTCGCCCAAGAGGTGCACCGTTGGGTAATGTTGTTCCGTACTTAAATTCGCGGTGAGAAGATCTGCCAATCCATTTTCAGAATGGTATTTCTCTCCGTTGAAGTAGATGGTTAGTCCGGTATTGAGGTATGCATAGTTCCAAAGCAGTCTTTCAATGTACTGCATTCTGAACTGCAGATTGGGGAAGATGTCAGCATCTGGAATAAAGGTTACTTTGGTTCCTTTTCGTTTCGTGCTTTCTTCAATCTTTCCGTCATCAATGAGCTCGCCACGTTTGAATTCTGCTTTTTTCGCTTTGCCATCGCGAACTGCTTCTACTTCGAAGAACTCTGATAGCGCGTTCACTGCTTTCGCCCCAACACCATTCAATCCAACTGACTTCTTAAAGGCTCTTGAGTCGTACTTCCCTCCCGTATTGATGCGGCTTACTACATCTACCACTTTCCCTAAAGGAATGCCTCTTCCGTAGTCGCGTACCTTCACTACTTTGTCGCGAATGCTAATTTCAATGGTCTTTCCATAGCCCATCACGTATTCATCGATGCAGTTATCGACCACCTCTTTCAACAGAACGTAGATACCATCGTCGGCAGTTGAACCATCTCCCAACTTCCCAATGTACATTCCGGGACGTAAGCGAATATGTTCTTTCCAATCGAGCGACCGTATATTGTCTTCGGTATATTGAACTTCTTCCATAATATCTTTTCAGGAATCCAAGTCGTAGAAGGGCTTTCATCACATGCCCCGACATTTGAACTAGCCAACTAATTTACATAATCTCTTAGGGGTGTTCAGGCAGAATTTCGTCGATTTATTAACATTCAGGTACAGTTATCAAAAAATGCCCCTGTTTACTTCACCGCGGGTTAAAACTTCTTTTTCCACCCTCAAATTGACTGACTTTCAACGCGGTGATTACAGGGAGGTAATATCACTCTGGGATTCCAAGTTTTGGGACGTCGATAACCATTTAAAGTTTCCTGCGTATACCATTTACCGAAAATGATTTCGTAACTTTAACGTAGACTTTAATTTCAGGTAGCTAACTATTAACCAACATCGAGAGATGATTCGAACTTTAATCAAAGGGCTCGTTGCCCTATCACTATTGGTATGCGGAACTACTATTCACGCACAAATAAATCAAGGTGGCAATCCTGTAACCTTCGAAAACGAAAAAATTAATTGGCACTTCCCTACGATTGAAACAGACGCGTTCGATTTGGAAGAGATGCTTGCCGAAGATGAAATCAACAACCAATTCAAGGATCAACCTTATCGATTTGGTAAAAACTTTGTGATGGGCAAGAATTTGTCCAATGCAGGAAATTGGCACGATTTACCAAATGGTGACCGTGTATGGCTTTTGGGGATCTCTTCTCCTGGAGCAGTATCTATTAACTTAAGTTTCGACCAGTTTGACTTGCCTGAGGGTGGACGATTGTTCATTTACTCACCCGATTATGAGCACGTTCTTGGTGCCTACACCAGCGAAAACAACAATAACAATGAAGGTTTCGGAACCTACCCTATTCCTGGTGAATATGTGGTAGTGGAGTATTTCGAGCCAGCTGAACAGCAAGGCAATACCTTATTACAGATTGAAACGGTAACACACGCGTACCGCGATGTTGAAAAAGCCGCGAGAGACGTAGGTGATTCTGGAACGTGTAATAATAACGTAGTATGCGCTGTTGGTAACCCATGGGAAAACGAAATCAACTCTGTAGCAATGATCGTTGTGAACGGAAATGGAATTTGTACTGGTGCTATGGTAAACAATACAGCGAGTGACGGACATCCATACTTCTTAACGGCAAACCACTGTCTTGGTGGAAGTGTTGCGAACTGGGTATTCCGATTCAACTGGCAAAGCACTACCTGTGCTGGAAACAATGTTGGTGCTTTCGACACTGTTGGTGGACCAACGTTATTGGCTAGCAATGCTGGTACTGACTTCGCCCTTCTTGAAATCAACAACGGAAACCCAATTCCCACGGCCTATAACCCTTTCTATTCGGGATGGGATGCAACAGGAGTTACTCCTTCTTCTCAGGTAGGTATTCACCACCCAAGTGGCGATTTGAAAAAAATATCATTCGATAATCAAGCAGCAGGAACTGCCACATTTGGTGGGGCTATTTGTTGGCGAATTTTCGATTGGGAAGACGGAACTACTGAACCTGGTTCATCAGGCTCACCTCTTTTTGATCAGAACCACCGAATCATTGGACAGCTTTATGGAGGTGAAGCTTCATGTGCAAACAACATCAATGATTACTATGGGAAGTTTGATGCTACGTATCCAAACGTATGCAACTGGTTAGCTCCAGGATGCAACACGCTTGTTTTGGACGGCTATGACCCATTAAGTCCAACTGTTGCGAACGATGTTCAACTCCAATCTATTGGAGAACCAAGTGGTGCATACTGTGCGGGTTCGGTTACTCCTGAATTCACTGTTCGAAATGCAGGATCTGCAACACTGACTTCTTTTAGTTATACCTACGATGTAGATGGGGCAAGTCCGGTAACAATTGTATGGACTGGTTCGTTAGCCAGCAGTGCTTCAACAACTATTTCTTTGGGATCAATTGCCGTGGCAGATGGGGCACATAGCTTCAACGTTAGTGCTTCTAACCCAAACGGAGTTGCTGATGAAAATCCAGCGAACAATGATGCTAGTTCTAGCTTCTCTACTATTTCGAGTGGAATCACGGTTGACTTAACCTTCTTAACCGACAACTACCCTGGTGAAAACACATGGGAAATTGTGGATGACCAAGGAACGATTGTGTTAAGTGGTGGCCCATACGGAGGAACTCAAACCACTTACAACGTAAGCGCTTGTTTAGACGCTGGATGTTATGACTTCAACGTCTATGATAGCTTCGGTGACGGAATGCAGTACCAAGGAGTTGTAGGAAACTACACCTTAGTTGATGACCAAGGCAACGTGCTTGCTCAAATGGTTGCTGGAGGAAACTTCGGTGCATCTGCAAACCATCCATTTTGTTTGACTTCTTCAACCGTACTGGGATGTACTGACCCAACAGCTTGTAATTACAACGCTGCTGCAACAGACGACGATGGCTCATGCGATCTTCCTGATGGATGTACAGATAACACAGCTTGCAATTTCGATCCAGCAGCATCCTGTGATGACGGATCTTGTACTTATGGTTCTGTCTATTATGTGGATGGAGACGACGATGGATTTGGAGCAGGTGCTCCTGTTACGTTGTGTGCTCCTCAAGCGGGATATGCGGACAACGACTTGGATTGTGATGATACCAACAACACCATGTACCCGAATGCGCCTTCTACTCAAACAGGCATAGACAATGATTGTAACGGAACCGTTGACACGGATGAAGAAGTGCCAATGTGCATGGGAGACATGAATGACGATGGCCAGCGCGATGTTGCTGATCTATTGGTTGTTCTTGGAGATTTTGGTTGTTTGAACAACTGTGTTGCTGATTTTGATGGCGACGGTGTTTCAAACTCATCTGACTTCTTAGTATTCTTGACTGTATTCGGACTTGCTTGTCCGTAAATTATAAACGCTTTTACAAGGCCATCAATCGTGATGGCCTTTCATTTTTTAGTACCCTAACTTTATGAAATATTTCTACGCAACATTTCTTGGTTTATTAATGGTAGTTCTTGGGACTGATCTTTCTGCTCAGTCGTATTGGAGCGACTCTGCCTTACCAGCACGTTCAAACCAACACATTAACCCTGCTAGTTACCGTGGGCTTCATTTAGATATTGAAGCACTGCAAGCAACGGTTGAAACGGCACCGGCAGCTAATGAAGTATCGCCGCGCTTTTCGAATTCGGTGATTTCAATTCCAATGCCTGATGGTACCATGGAGTCTTTCCGGTTCTCTAAGAACACGGTAATGGCACCTAGTCTTCAAGCGCGCTATCCTTTTATCCAAACATTTGTTGGTCAGGGTATTGAAAATCCAACTTCGATTCTTCGCTTTGACATCACTCAAAAAGGATTTCACGGGATGATTCTTTCTTCTAAAGGAAGCATTTACATCGATCCATTGTCACTTGATGACACTGAGTACTACATGTCATATACAAAAGAGGCCTTCTACCAAAACACTGAAAAAGTGTTCGAGGAGTTACCTCCAATTATGCCTGACCACATTGATTCTGATAAGTACGAAGAAAATGTAGGCATTAAAAAGACGAAGAAGCTCAAGCCCAATGTGAAGACAATGGGGGTTGGAAATAGAACGCCTAATGGAGCACAGTTGAGAACCTATGATCTGGCACTTGCTTGTACTGGAGAATATGCTGCTTTCCACGGTGGAACAACAGCTGGAGCTCTTGCCGCCATGGTAACATCTATGAACCGTGTAAACGGAGTGTATGAAAGAGATTGTGCAATTACAATGATTCTTGTTCCCAACAACGATCAAATCATTTTCTTGAACGGAGCTACGGATCCGTATACCAATGGAAACGGTGGTGCCATGCTAGGTCAAAACCAAACAACGTGTGACAACATCATTGGTTCTGCGAATTATGACATTGGCCACGTCTACTCTACCGGAGGCGGTGGTGTTGCTTTCTTGCAATCACCTTGCGGTGGAAACAAAGCGGGAGGTGTAACAGGACAAGCTACTCCAGTGGGAGATCCTTTTGATATTGACTACGTATGTCACGAAATGGGTCACCAGTACGGCGGTAACCACACGCAAAACAACTCTTGCAACCGTTCTGCGGGTGCGGCGTTTGAGCCAGGGTCAGCTTCTACCATTATGGGCTATGCTGGAATCTGTGCACCGAACCTTCAGAGCAATAGTGATGATCACTTCCACAACCATAGCTACAATGAAATTTACAATTTCACCGTAACTGGAAACGGGAACACGTGCGCTACAATTTCAAACACAGGAAACACTCCTCCCACTGTTGATGCAGGAAACGGAGGACAAAACATTCCATACAGCACTCCATTCGAATTAACTGCGGTTGGTAACGACGTGGATGGTGACGCATTGACTTATAACTGGGAAGAGTATGATCTTGGTCCGGCTACCGCTGGAGGAGACACTGATCTTTCTAACCCTTCTGGTACACAGCCTACCTTTAGATCATGGCCTTCGGAAACATCTCCAACACGTGTATTCCCGAGACTTTCTGAGCTCGTAAATAACACAACCGTTATTGGTGAGCACCTACCTGATTATGCGCGTTCAATGACGTTCAGATGTACCGTTCGTGATAACCGTGCAAATGGTGGAGGAGTGAATGATGATCAAATGACATTCAACATTACTGACCAAGCAGGTCCATTCGTTGTTTCATCTCCGAATACAGCAGTTTCTTATCCAGGGAACTCACTTCAAGTTGTTTCTTGGGATGTTGCCAACACCGACCAAGCACCTGTTAACTGTAGTTCGGTAGACATTTACATTTCAACAGATGGTGGATTCACCTACCCTACTCTTTTGGTTGGGAACACACCAAACGATGGTTCCCAAGCAGTATTGCTTCCTTCAGTATTAACGTCAACAGCACGTATTAAGGTGAAGGCATCGAACAACATCTTTTTCGATATTTCAAATGCTAACTTCTCTATCACAGCTCCAGTTGCGGGAGCAGATAACGACGTTGCATTGACTGCAATCAATAGTCCTCAAGGAGATTACTGTGGAGACACTTTCGTGCCAGAAGTAGTGGTTTCTAACCTTGGAGGATTGGAATTAACTTCATTCGACCTGACATACGATGTTGACGGGGCTTCGCCACAGACATTGAACTGGACAGGTTCACTTGCTAGTGGACAATCTACTACCATTACGTTGCCTTCAATGATGGCAGCTTCTGGAGCACATACTTTCAACGCTACGGTTGACAATCCAAACGGGGTTACGGATGAAGGAGCAATAAACAACTCCTCTTCAACTAACTTTTCTACGGTTACAGGAGCAACTGTTGTTACGCTTTCTATCTTAACAGATTGTTGGGGCGAAGAAGTAAGTTGGTCTTTGGACGAACAAGGCGGGGGTAATATTGGCTCATCGCCAGTAAACACCTATGCTGACCAAACGACATACGACACTGAATTCTGTTTGGCTCAAGGATGCTATGATTTAACCATTAATGATTCATTCGGAGATGGTCTTTCTGGAATTGCTTCTGGTTGTGCTATTGACGGTGATTACAATGTGACAGATGAGTTTGGAAACGAACTGGTCCAAATGACAGTTGTAAACTACGGAAGCCAGGTAATTGAGTCGTTCTGTGTTCCAGTTGGAACGCCGGGATGTACGGACGATACGGCATGTAACTACGACCCAGCAGCTACTGTTGACGACGGCTCATGTGATTTCTCTTGCATCGGTTGTACGAACCCAGCGGCTTGCAACTTTAATCCAGTTGCCACTACCGATGATGGATCATGCGAATTACCAGACGGATGTACTGATGCTTCTGCTTGTAACTTCGATCCAACCGCTACTTGCGATGACGGATCTTGTATTCTACCAGACGGATGTACAAATGCTACGGCATGTAACTACAACCCAGCAGCGATCTGCGATGATGGATCTTGTATTCTTCCTGATGGATGTACAGACAACACTGCTTGTAACTATGATCCTGCTGCAGTTTGTGACGATGGATCTTGCGAGTCTTTAAGTTGTGCCGGTTGTACGAATGCCACTGCATGTAACTTCGACCCAACGGCTACCATAGATGATGGTTCATGTGACCTGCCAGACGGATGTACAGATATTGCGGCATGTAACTTCGACCCAACTGCATCTTGCGATGATGGTTCTTGTGTTTTTGCTACTGCATACTACGTAGATGGCGATAATGATGGTTTCGGAACAGGAAGCGCGGTTATGCTGTGTGCTCCTCAAACCGGATTCGCAGATAACGATCTTGATTGTGACGATACATTGGACACCGTATTCCCTAACGCCCCAGGAACCGGCGAAGGAATTGATAACAACTGCAACATGGTCATTGACCCAAGTGAAGAAATTCCAGCATGTGCAGGAGATTTCAACCTTGACGGAATGGTAAACATTGCAGATTTACTTCTATTACTCGGCGAATATGGATGTTTGGAAAACTGCGCTGCAGACATGAATGGAGACGGCGTTGTGAATACTTCTGACAGCCTCTTGTTCTTTGGCGTGTTTGGAAATACTTGCCCTCAGTAATAGTGGATTAAGCATACCCTAATTAATACTGGAATATGAGAAAATCGATCAGTTTAGTCTGTTTGCTGTTTCTTGGATTTATGGCCTTTAGTCAAGAAGAACAGCATTGGAGTGATATGATGACTGACCCTTCCGTTAATTTCTATGAGGTTCAAGCAGCCTTTAATGAATACTGGGAAGGAAAGGGAATCGAAAAAGGGAAAGGATACAAACAGTTTAAACGCTGGGAGTATTTTATGGAACAACGTGTTTACCCAAGTGGTGAACGATTCAGCTCCATGGCCTCCTGGGATGCACTTTCAGATGAACGTCGAAACATGCCTGTTAATGCCGAACGCCAAGCCGGTGTTTGGAGCTACTTTGGTAACACCAGTGTTCCTACGAGTGGCGGAGGTGCAGGACGAATCAATATGGTTCGTGTTGACCCTGCGAACAGCAACGTTTACTTCGCTTGTGCACCAGGTGGTGGGCTTTGGCGATCAGACAACGCAGGCGGTTCATGGTCGTTGTTGAATACTGACCTATTGGCATCAATAGGTGTTACAGATATTGCAATTGACCACACAGACAGCGATGTACTTTACATTGCTACCGGCGATGGAGATGCTGGTGACACCTATTCATTGGGTGTGCTAAAATCTTCAGATGGCGGTGGTACCTGGAATGCTACTGGTTTGAATTGGAATGTTACACAAACACGACGAATCAACCGATTGCTGATGCACCCAACCGACAGTCAAATGTTGGTTGCCGCAACAAGTAATGGTATGTATATCACTACTGATGGCGGCGGTAGTTGGACACAAACTCTGTCAGGAAACTACAAGGATGTAGAATTCAGACCTGGGACTCCTTCTACTATTTATGCAACGGGTAACAGCGATGATTTTTATAGAAGTACAGACACTGGAGCCAACTGGAGTCAGGTGGGCACTGGATTGCCAACTTCTGGGGTCAACAGATTAGCAATTGCTGTTTCTGCTGATAACCCGAATGTTGTTTATGCTGTGGCAGGTGCTTCAGCGGGATCTGGATTCTACGGATTTTATCGTTCAATTGACGGTGGAACTAGTTTCGCTACCATGGCTACTTCTCCTAACCTACTTGGATGGGATGCTGCCGGTGGTGATACAGGTGGTCAGTCTTGGTACGATTTAGCGATAGCAGTGAACCCAATGGATGCCGACGAAGTATATGTTGGTGGGGTCAATGTTTGGAAAACTACTGATGGTGGAACAGCTTGGTCATGTACAGGACACTGGTATGGTGCTGGAGGCCTTCCTTACGTTCACGCTGATAACCATGGATTTCACTTTATACCAGGTACGTCTACCCTACTTGTAGGTGGTGACGGAGGGGTATTCCGTACTTCAGACAACGGAAGTTCTTTTGTAGACCTTTCTTCCAACCTTGAAGTAGCTCAGATTTACCGTTTAGGCGTTTCCCAAACTAACCAAAATGTTGTTATTACGGGGTGGCAAGATAACGGTACCAACCTCAAAGAAGGTGCTGACTGGTCACGTGTGATTGGTGGCGACGGATTTGAATCTGCTGTTGACCCAACAAACGGAGACATCATGTATGGAGCCTTGTATTACGGTCAAATCTTCAAATCAACAAACGGAGGCGGAAGCTTCAATACCATTGTAAATAGCGGAGGCACAGGAGTCAATGAAAACGGAGCGTGGTTAACGCCTTACATTTTAGACCCTAGTGACCCGAATACAATGTATGTTGGGAAATCGACCGTTTACAAATCAACAGATGGTGGAGCCAGTTTCAATGCCCTTGGAGGAATTGCAGGTGGAAACATCGGCGGATTGGAAGTTTCAAAGAGCAATGCGAACTACATTTTCGCATCCAAAGGCTCCACACTTTACCGCAGTACAGACGGAACCAATTTCGCCGCGTTGAGTGGACTTCCTAATTTAACCATTACTTACATCTGTATTGATCCGGCGAACGAAAATAACGTTTGGGTAACTCTTTCAGGATTCTCCAATGGAAACAAGGTGTATTACTCTGCTGACGGAGGTGATTCTTGGTCGAACTACTCTGATGGCCTACCAAATATTCCTGCCAACACCATTGTATACCACGAAGGATCAAATGATGCTTTGTATGTGGGTACAGATGCAGGTGTGTACTACCGCGACGCTACATTTGGAGCTTGGCAACCGTACAAAGACGGACTCCCAAACGTAGTCGTGTCTGAGTTGGAAATTCATTACGCTTCAAACACCATCGTGGCCTCTACTTACGGTCGTGGTGTATGGAATGCGCCGCTTTTCACACTACCTGCCATAGACGCAGGACTAGTGTCTGTTGAAGCACCTACTGGAACACAATGCCTTCCAGACGTAACTCCTTCTCTTACCATCGGAAACTTTGGTAATGACGATGTGACGGCTGTAACCATTACGTACGGCGTGTCAGGCGGAACATTGTCAACGTATAACTGGACCGGCCTTTTGGCTACTGGTGAAACAGAAACAATCACACTTCCGACCTACAATGACGGATTAGGCGCTTTCGTTTTTGAAGCGAATGTGACTGAAGTGAACGGTTCGGTGGGCGATGACAATGCCATTAACAACTCCTCTACTTCGAACTACTTTGTGAGTGGCGGAACCAATACAGTTGATCTTGCCTTAACTACTGATTGTTGGGGGAATGAAAGCTCATGGGATGTTGTTGATGCCGACGGGAACATTATTTTCTCTGGCGCTGGCTATGGCAATCAAACAACCTTCAACGAAGTTCTATGCCTTGCAGATGGTTGCTTTACATTCAACATGTATGACAGCTATGGAGATGGATTGAACGGAACAGCCTTTGGTTGTGGTACTGATGGAAACTACGTGCTCACAGATGAAATGGGCAACGTACTGGTTCAAATGGATGTGGTGAACTTCGGAAATGTCGCTTCTCACGTATTCTGCCTTGGTGGAGGCACACCAGGATGTATTGATGATACTGCTTGTAACTATGACCCTGCCGCTACGGTAAGCGATGGCTCTTGCACCTTCCCTGGTTGTACAGACGCTGCGGCTTGTAACTACAATGCTAGCGCGGGATGTGACGACGGAAGTTGTGACCTAGTATCGTGCGTAGGGTGTACTGATCCAGTGGCTGACAACTACGATCCAGCGGCAACCATTGATGACGGTTCGTGCATTTACACGTGTGTTTCGCTGACGTTGACCATTCTAACGGACAACTATCCTGCGGAGACCACTTGGAATATTACAGATGATGGAGATAACATTGTTGCTTCCGGAGGTCCTTATGCGGCCGGTCAAACAACTTATGTTGAGACCATCTGCTTGGACGAAGCGTGTTACACACTGAACTTCTTTGATAGTTTCGGTGATGGAATGCAATACAATGGTGTGGTTGGTTCTTATTTACTTGAAGATCCAGACGGGAATGTCTTGGCACAAATCGTTGACGGGTCCAACTTCGGTTCTGAAGCGAACGATCCGTTCTGCATACTCGCAGACCCGGTGAATGGATGTACAGACGCCACTGCATGTAACTACGATCCAGCGGCAACAGTTGATGATGGTTCTTGTGACCTTCCAGATGGATGTACTGATAACGCAGCTTGTAACTACGATGCTTCCGCCTCTTGTGATGACGGAAGTTGTGAGTTCTTGAGTTGTGCCGGTTGTACCAATGCCACGGCGTGTAACTACGACGCTTCGGCTACCATTGATGACGGTTCTTGTGACCTTCCAGATGGATGTACTGATAACACCGCTTGTAACTTCGATGCTTCTGCTTCTTGCGATGACGGAAGTTGTGATTACGGATCTGTTTACTACGTAGACAGTGATGGTGACGGCTATGGAGATGGTGCGCCGGTTACCTTGTGTGCGCCAACTACCGGATATTCAGACAATGACCTGGACTGCGACGATGACAACGGCGACATGTATCCAGGAGCTCCTTCTACTCAAAATGGAATCGACAACGACTGCAACGGAGTGGTTGATCCAGATGAAGAAGAGCTAAGTTGTATGGGAGACTTTAATGGAGATGGAAACAGAGATGTGGCCGATCTATTGATGGTTCTCGGAGACTTTGGATGCAACGATGGTTGCATTGCCGATATGTCTGGAGATGGATACGTTGATACCCAGGACATGCTTGCATTCCTCGGAATCTTTGGTGTTCCATGTGAATAGGACGAAAAAAAAAGGATAAAAAAAGGGCGATGCAGTGTGCATCGCCCTTTTTTGTTATTGCTCTTTTCAATCCTAGTTCGCATCATCAACGGCAGCTGCTGCGTCAATGATTCCCCAACCAAACTGTCCATTTCGGTAAGGGTAATAGCTCGCATTTTCTTTCAGAATGTTGGTTACCTGATTCTTCGACAACCCTGGGTTTTCAGCCCAAACCAATGCCGCAATACCAGCAGTTGTTGCCGTGGCAATTGAAGAACCTCCAGTGTAGTTTGGCGTATTGCCATAATCTGAAAGAGTAATTGGTCCTCTGTTGGTGTTGTTTCTGTCTTGCATCACCACAATGAAATCTACTTGAGACCCTGAGTGACATTCAACACAACGTGCCATAGGAAGTCCTGTCTTCACCCCTGTTACGGCCACTGTCTGGCTCATGTTCGCAGGGAAGATAACACCCCACCAACTTGTCCAGCTCAATGATGTTCCAGCAGCACAGAAAATAAGTTTCCCTTGGTTGTTCGCATAATTCACAGCATCCGCAACTTGTCCGCTGTAGAACACATCTCCTAATGACATGGAGATAATCTTCACATCGGATCGGTTACCGAGGTAATAGTAAGAATCAGAAACGCCATCTTTTTCGTTGCTCGAATTGATAATTACATCATCTGTTCCTCTGCAACTTACCAAATTGGCATTGTAAGCCACACCAACGCTGCTTCCTTCATTCGTTCTTGGTCCTGCAATGGTTCCCGCCATGGAAGTTCCGTGTCCGCAATCGTCGTACACACCATCATTCGAACACCACCACCACCAGCAGCTTTCATGAAATCCTACTTTGTCAATATATCGTCCTGTAGAGTAGCCCGAACTAAATTCGTTGTTCAACTTATCTTGTCCAGAGCTAACTCCCGTGTCAATTAATCCAATGGTAATACCATCTCCGGTACTCTCATTCCAAGCTTCTTCAATGTTGCTGTATTCATAGTTCCATGACACTTTCGCGTTCGGTGATATCACGTCGTAGTCCACTCCGTTCACAAGCCCCCCTTGAGGGCCATTATCTCCGCATCCAGCAGATGATCTTCCTGGCGTTGCCTCTGTTCCATAGCCCATTGGCTCTACATAGCGCACCACTCCCATTCGTCTCAGTTTGGCCAAGGTTTCGAAATCAGTTATACGTGCATTGAAATAAGGAAGCTCCTTTTCACCAAAAGCGAGCACATCTTCGCTCCCCAGGTTACGGTCTGGATTCAGTCTATTGGCCTCTTCAAGTACAAAACCTACAAGAGCATTTTTAACGGCTTTCCAATCGCCATCTTTCACATTAATAAGGTGAATCTTATCTTCTATTCCTGCAAAACCTGTGGGTTGATAGCCAATTGACACCAACGAGTCTGATTGTACCACGGCACTCCACAAGAGTTCGTCGGACATCAACTCCCATTTTACAACTCCATTTTCTTCTAATTGTCGCTGGGCTTCTTGATTAATTTCTGCTCTCCCAACAGGTGCGTCGGGTGTTCTTGGAATAGCTCCATAACTAAGGTCTACTGATGGGCTTCCTTGATCATTCGAAGCCTCTTTTTGGCACGAGGTGACTACCAAAGCCATGGCAGAAAATGCCACTATCAATCTGTTTTTCATGCGTTTCATTTAAGGTTACCCACTAATTTACAGTCTCTTTGAATCGCTTTTAAGTCGTGGAAATCAAATTTTCAAACAGTATTATCAACAGCTAAGGAATCCTCTCACTACACGAATTGAGATAATCTGTTAACCTCAATCTGATTACCTTTGTACTTACTAACCTTTACCTATGATGCGAATACTGCTGGCTATACTATGCCTCTCTCTCTCTGTTCTATCTTCTCAATGACAAACAATTGATCTGCTAACGCCCAATGGAGGCGAAGTTTGGGAAGGGTGCACCACTCAGACAATTACATGGGTAGATTCAGGAACTTCTGATTTTTACAGTATTGACTACTCAGTAGACAATGGTGCTTCATGGACTTCCATAGCTACCTTTTACAATACCACTAGTGGAGAATATGACTGGACTGTACCAAACCTACAGTCCACACAAGTGCTGATTCGTGTTCAAGATTCGAACAACGCACTAATTGAAGATATTTCAGCCAGTAACTTCAGCATCACCGCGCCGCTACTGCTTTTATCTCCAAACGGAGGCGAAGTTTGGGAAGGCGGAACCACTCAACAAATTACTTGGGTGTATTCAGGAACGTCCAACTACTTTAACATCGATTACTCGTTGGATGCAGGAAACACGTGGCAAAGCATCGGCCAAAGCGTTTACAACACCAATGGCATCTATAGCTGGGTAATACCTAATACGCCAAGTACTTCGGCATTGGTGCGCGTGACAGATTATTATGAAAGTTGCCAATCTGACAAGAGCGATTTTACATTCGAGATTTCACCCGCAACACCAGTGATTAATGTTACATACCCGTACAGCGGTGTTACCATGTACGCAGGCAGAACAGTCAATGTGAGTTGGAACTCTCAGTTTGTTATTTCCAATCAGGTACAAATCGAGTACACAACGGATGGAGGTACTACTTGGAATTACATTTCGACTATCACAGAAAATGATGGGTCATACACGTGGCTGGTTCCTAATGAAGTTAGCAATCAAGTTCAAGTTAGAATCACGGATTTAACCAACAATCAAACCGTTGGGTACAGTGGCGCTTACAGTTCCATTGCGCTCCCATTTATCAACATCACTGCTCCAACAGGAGGTTCTGTACAAGCTCAGTGTGAACTAGTTAACATCACATGGACTTCTGGCGGAACGATCAACAACAGGTACCGATTGGAATGGAGTGATGACGGCGGTGCCTCTTGGAATACCATCACGTCGAATTACTCAAGTACATCATACAACTGGAGTTACCCTTCAGCTGTTGGAACCGTGCAACTGCGCGTGAGCGACACCAATGACCTAACTGATTTCGATGTTGTTTCTCCAGACTTGAACTTCGCCCCAAATACCGGTATCATACTTTTGGCTCCCAACGGTGGAGAGTCTTGGGAAGCAGGAACTTCTCAAACCATTTCGTGGGCGGCAGCTGCAGATGTGGATTACGTGGAAATCTATTTCAGTATCGACAACGGTGCTTCATGGGAATACATCGACTTCGTGTATGCTTCATATGGAGCGGTAAGTTGGACCATTCCAAACACTCCATCCAATCAATGTTTAATTCGATTGGATGACCCTTATAACGGAAGTTGTAGGGAAGATTTTTCAGATGGAAACTTTGCAATCATCACCCCTTCACCGGTGGTCTATTCTCCTAACGGTGGAGAAACTTACTATTCTGGTCAAGGAGTGAACATTAACTGGTCAGATGAATTCTACTCTTCTTCCTTTGTTACGATTGAGTATTCTTCCGACAACGGCGTTACTTGGGAATTCGTTTCTGAGGCAGAAAATAACGACGGTTCATACACATGGACAATACCCGAGGAGTATACACTTGAAGGATTGATTCGTGTAACCGATTTTTCTGATTTGACGCAAACAGATACTTCTGACGCCGTATTTGAAATTAGTCCGTCCATTGTGGCTACTTCTCCCAACGGAGACAATGGTATTCAAGATTGGCGCGTTTGCACAGAAACAACTATCACCTGGACTTCTGGTGGAACTTCGAACTATTTCGAACTATATTACAGTCTAGACAATGGAAATACATGGATTCCCTTAAATACCAACTACTACTCTCCTGGATTCTTGAACACCTATGACTGGGTAATGCCGAACTCGCCAACCGCTACTGCACTCGTGCGTGTGGAAGACCGTTTCAACCCGAATCAGGTTGACGAAAGTGACGCTACTTTCACCATTGCTCCAGCTATTACTATTCTTGCTCCAAATGGAGGTGAAATTCTTGGCGTTGGACAGAACGTAACGATTTCGTGGCTCAACGAAGGTGCTACTAACTTTTACAACATAGACTACTCTACCAATGGTGGGGTTTCTTGGAACAGTATTGTTTTCAATGAATTTATTCCAAGTACTGAGTATCAGTGGACGGTTCCAGGACCTGTGGGAAGTGAATACCGCATGCGAGTAACTGATAACATAGACAATTGTAAAACCGATGTGAGCGACGCCTATTTCGAAGTGAGTTCCGTTCAGCAAGGAACCATTGTTCTTAATGCGCCAAATGGAAACGAGAACTGGGAAGCTTGCAGTCAACACCTCATTTCGTGGAACAATATCTCTACGAGTGATTTCTTCGATATCGAATATTCCCTAGACAATGGTTCCAATTGGATTTCAATTGTGTCGAATTACTTCAGTACAGATGGAAGCTACGCTTGGACGTTGCCAAATGTGAATTCATCCAATCTACTTGTTCGCGTTCAAGACCACACGAGTCCGCTATTTACCGACGAAAGCAACTCAGTTTTCATCATTATTGGTCCAGAAGCAAATGCTGGAACAGATGTAGCACTCTGTGCAGGCGAAAGCGCGTTGCTCCAAGCTACAGGTGGCGTGAGCTACCTTTGGAGTCCGTCTACGGGACTATCTGACACAGGTATAGCAAACCCAATTGTTTCCGTGAGCATGTCAACAGTTTATACGGTAACTACCACAGACGCCAACGGATGCGTTGCTAGTGATGATGTTCTTGTCAGTATAGACAACGGGGTATGCGATATTGAAGGATGCATGGATACTGATGCCTACAACTACAACCCGCTTGCAACCATAGACAACGGATTCTGTCTCTACACTGAAGGTGGTGGCGGAGGAACTTGCGCTACTGATATTGATGGAGACGGAATTATTAGCACAAGTGATTTACTTCTTGTGTTGGGGTCATTCGGGTCGACTTGTGAATAAAAAATCAAATTGAAAGAGGCTGTCACATGAGTGACAGCCTCTTCATTTTAAGCTACTCTATTTCTTCTGGATATTCGATCCAATATACCTAGCGCAAATGCCAGTGCAACAAATGCCATTGGCAATGTCCAAGGAAAAGGCCCTTTGGTAGGTCCGTTGTTCTGAGACGGACTTGTTCCTACTGGCAAGATCGTATTTCGTTCTTCCTCTTCTTTTTCAACGTTGTATCTTCTATTTGAAAATTCGTTGATGTATCCGCTCGCATTTTTCGTGTTCCACCCTGTTAACACACTTAATTCGTCAATCTCTTTCTTTCTCCTTATCTCAAGTTCCTTTAGATATCGTTGCCCTTCATCGCAAGACATATCTCCTTTGGCAGGATGGGTAATGATATAACGACACTGGTACCTTTCTTTGTTTGGAGTGACTTGAAATTGCAGATCCTGTGGGAAATTCTCACGTTCATAACGCACATGTAATCGTGTGAAATGAGCACTCCCATTTTGGTTTAACCAATTCACCCCTGCTTCCACTAAATCGTTTTGAATAGGTGGAGGGCCGACGCAAGGATCACATTTGACAGAGTTTCTCGGGGAAACGTCCCAAGCGTATTCCAAGAAGACTGCGTTTTCGCCTTCATACTTCCACGAGCGCTCAAACAAGGATTTATAGAAATCACCGAATTTTGGCTTCACATACATTGGTATGTTTCTGTTCGTTGGAAGCTGAACCGTCCGATAGTTCGTGCACTCAACTCTTCCTTCTCTTGTCAAAGCATACACGACAAGGTCCTGAGGACCGCTGGCATTCGCCATTCCCAAGCGGATAGGCAGCATAAACTTATCTGATGAATAAGTAATCTGAATTGGCGAAAGGTATTCTGAAGCGTACTTCACTTTCTCCAAATTGACTTTGACAACAAAAAATTTCATATTCGATTTGATGTATGGATTCAATACATCATCTGCATTCTCTGGAATCTTGTAATCATTGTCATTTAACCAACGTCTCAGTCCGTCAGATTCTGCCGCCGAAAGAATAAGAATATCGTATTCACCAACCTGGTACTCAGCTTCTATTACAACGTTGTATTCCTTTTTAAATGACATATCCTCCATCATCATACTTGGAGCAAAATCGGCTGATGTGCTTTCTAACCTTAACTCATACTCTTCAATCAACGGAGCACAAGGATGTTCATCGTAATATTCAACTAAACGAGGTGCAGAATAGTCATTTAGTTTGTCGAATATCGTTCGGTTCACCACACGGATATCGTGTTCGTGTAATACAACAGGAACGGGCACTACCATAGCGAAGTCCTTCACATCCCCTTGGAAATCATTGGACATGGTTACGACGGTTTTAGTGCCATCTCTAACCAGTATTACTTCTGATCGATTGTTGAATAATTTAGCATCTGCTTTGGCTACATAGAATCCACAAAATGCGCCAATTCCTTCAACATAAAGTACCGCCATTAATAGAACAGCAATTGTTTTTAAGTTTTTCATTGTTTAGACTTGTTAGATGAGAGCGAAAGAGTTTTCCAAGTGAAATCTCTACCACCGTATAAATGATTGATTAATGCGCTCACAGGAGCAGATAAAAACAGCGCCCAGATTGGAGCCGTATGCAAGTAGAAAACACTTGTGAGTAAGAAGCTAGCCAACGCAATGAGTGCAGCCCATAAAATTCTCCCCTTCTGGGTATTCGGGGTGGTTCGTGGGTCTGTAATCATGAAGAATGCGAAAAGCAAAATGGATCCGTTCATCATTTTATGAAATACCACATCAATTCCCCACTCTAGGTAAAGCACACTTCGCATGTACTCGAGGATGAAAAGGGTAATAAGAAAGGTCAGTGAAGTATCTATTCGTCCCACTTTCATGAGTACCATGCTGGCAGCTGAAAGGAAAAAGAAAGCCAACATCGCTTCACTACCCCATTGACCCGGGCTCACCCAAGCTTCGTTCGTCAACATCATTGGAAGTACAATCCCGATGTTCGCCGGATTGAAAAGGTGTTTCCCTTTCCAACGAATTAAGTACTTACTAAAAATGGCCACTGCCGAGGCAAACACAATGATCCAGAGTTCAGAAGTATGAAAGAGCAGACATAGTCCTAAGGCACTTATGAGACCGCTTTTCCAGGCGTCTTTTGGCAACTTAAATAGGTGAATGGCGATTAATTGAAAGCCCAATGTCAAAACAATTAGTGCCCCCAATCTTGTGAGCTCGTGGTGCCAACCTAACTGAAGAATTCCGAAAATAAGAAACGAACCAAGAGCGGTGATTTGAAATAGTCTTGGGTCTTTGAAAACCCTCGGCCTAGAAAGGTTCGAAACAATGGAGGAAGAAAATCTCATGCGCTAAATTTCCCTCCTGTACACGCGAGTTTCGAGTAGGTTCATTTCAAATTGATTTTTTTTTTGAAATGGCAGAGAATGAAGGTGAATCGATGCTTAATTTGTAAATTGCACAAAATTAAATTCGATGAATCGTCTTCTCAGTATTGTACTTTTTGCATGTTTGTTCTTCCCGGCTTGTACGGGATGTAACGATGACCCCACTTTAGACAAACCTGTTGTAATCAACAAAAATGATGTTCGAATAGAACTTCCGCAAGAGTACATTGAACCGCTGAAAGAGAGTGTAGACACCTATTTCAGCAGCATGTCTGAAGGTGACTTCAAGACCTATGTTGATATGGTTTATCCAAAGGTGTTTTTGGAAGATAGTCTCAAGGAGCAAACTATTGCCATGATGCAAGATTATGCAGATCGAGGCCTTCGAAATGTAACCACAGGACACGAATTAATTTACGCCTCTCCGCTTATTCAAGATTCGTTGCAGAAAGTGACACGACTTGTGCTCAAGGTAAAGCACGAAGTGTTGTTCTCTTCTGATTATCCTGGAGATCCCAAGGACATGGAGAACATGATCAAAAATCAATTTGGAGCGGATGTATACAGCTACAATGAAGTAGAGCGGAAATATCAAATTGATGCACAAGTAAAATTGTACGCCATTACACCAGATAGCGCCATTCACTTCACCTTCTTAAATGATCAGTATTCTCAAAGTAGATACCTAAGTGAGATGCTACTTTATAACACCATTTTCGAACTGAAGAAGCTAGACGAAAAGAACGGATATTGATATTAGTCGTTAAACTCTGAAATCAAGTGTTCGAACTTGGTTTCCATCTCTTGTGAATTCACCGAAACGTATTTAGGATCTACCAAGAATGCGGCATCTTCAACGGGGCGCTCAAGTACTTCTTTGGCTTCTAGGCGCATCGTCATTCCAAACTGTTCCAACTCATATCCCATTAAAACGCCGTCGATCGAATTGAACTGCGTATACCAATTGGGATTGGTAATTTGTAACTCCTTTGTGTGGTAAACACGCATAGGGGCTGCTTCTGAATTAGCATCGTTGTATGCCAACGTTACTTCGCAATTGTAACCAGCTACTACTATTGTTTCCTCTGTAGGCTCAAAACGCAATGACGGGAATGTTTGAATGAATTGGTCAACACCATCTTGATTGAGTTCACAGACGTAATAATCTTGGTAGCTTTTGAGAAGCTGCTTGAACACCTTTTTTTGTTGATTCGAAATGAACTCGCTATTGACGATACCTCCAACAGATCTAAGTTGTCCTCTAGCCATGTCACCTTTGTATAAAATGGTCATTTCGCTAGGGAGTACATTTTCCAGAATACTATGTTCGAGAACAGGATAGCTTACGTTGTAAACAATTACACCATGTGGAGTGGAGTCTTTTGACCCACAATTCGATAAGAACACGCTTAGCAGCAAAAGGGTGAAGAGCTGATAATGAATGAAATAACTAAATCGCAATGGAGGTTATCTTTAATTGGTCTGTTATGCAAATTGCATGATTCTTAGAGGTATACGAAGGATGTGTATTAAAGTTATTGTTATCACCCTTATGGATAACCTCAGATATTTACCTTTGCAATAACTACGAGCGCATATGAAATCTATTCTTCTCATTAACAACCCTTCTGAAATTGGTGCAGGAACAAGAGGCGCAAGTCTTGGCTTTGAAGCATTGCAAATTGCCGGATGGAAAAAGGGTAATCCTCTTCTTAATTCATTCGAAAGAACTGATGTACAGGACAACAACGATGCAATGTATACCGCAGACGTTAATCCACATGCACATCGAATTAAGCCAATATGTGAGGTGTTTGAAAGAACTGGTGAAGCGTTAAAGAAGGCCTTTGATTCGAATAAATTCCCCTTGGTAATTGGAGCAGATCACTCGGTGGCTGCAGGAACAATCAGCGGAATTAAGAAGGCACATTCTGACAAAAGACTAGGCGTTGTTTGGATTGATGCCCATGCAGATTTGCACACGCCGTACACGACCCCTTCTGGTAACATCCATGGAATGCCATTGGCTATAGCCTTGGCAGAAGACAATTTGGAGGAAAGAAAAAATGATCCGGTAGAACAAACCATTCAAGAATGGAATGATGCCAAAGGTATTTTCAGTATTTCACCAAAGATCAAACATGATGACCTCGTTTTCTTTGGGCTTCGTGATACCGAAGCGGAAGAAGATGCCATTATTGCACGCCACGGCATTCGCAACTTCACTGTAGATGAAGTGCGATCTAGAAGCATAAGTGCTACTGTAGAAGAAGCATGTGATCGATTAAAAGAGTGTGATATCGTTTACATCTCGTTTGATGTTGACAGCATGGATCCAGATTTGGTTTCACACGGAACTGGAACACCGGTACCCCACGGATTCTCACCGCACGAAGCCGTTAGCATGATTAAACTCTTGTTTGAACGCCTTCCCGTTTGTTGTTTCGAAATGGTTGAGATCAATCCTACCTTGGACGAAAAAGGCAATGAAATGGCAGAAGTTGCATTTGATATTCTTGAACAAGTAAAAGGATTCATTGAACAGACCATTTCAAACTAATCATGCGCCAGTCATCAGCTCATTTTCTAATGGTACGTCCGACCAATTTTCGAATGAATGAAGAAACAGCCAAGGACAATCTATTCCAAGAAACCAACCTCTCCCTGCCGAAAGCATCTGTAGAAGCAGAGAAAGAGTTCGATCGCTTTGTAAAAGAGTTAAGAGACAAAGGAATTAAAGTGATGGTAGATCAATTCCCTTCGGATATTGATGCACCGGATGCGTTGTTTCCAAACAATTGGGTCAGCTTTCATGAAGATGGTAAAGTTGGACTGTACCCGATGCTCACCTCAAACAGACGTGTTGAGCGAAGAGAATCTGTTTTGGACCGTGTTCAAAATGAATTTGGATTGGAGATAAAAGAAGTGATTGATTTCACTGAATTCGAAGAGCATGACAAATTCCTAGAAGGAACCGGAAGTCTCGTATTGGATCGAAAACACCGCGTAGCCTACGCCTGCTTGAGTGAACGAACTGATAAACAGGCCGTAACTCACTTCTGTGAGCAAATGAATTACCGACCCGTTATGTTCAGAGCATTTCATGCCGTTGATGGAACAAACCACCCAATTTACCATACCAATGTGATGATGTGCATTGCATCCGCATTCGTGCTCATTTGCTTAGATTCAATTACGGATGAAACAGAAAGGCAATCGGTGGTTGATGCCATTTTAGCCACAGACCGTGAGATCATTGAATTGACTGCCGATCAAATGAATAACTTTGCAGGGAATGCATTGGAAGTGACCAATGAAGAAGGACTGTTATACCTTGTTCTCAGCGAAAGAGCCTTAAATTCATTGGACCAAAATCAAGTTGATCGCATCAACCGACACTTAAAAATAATTGCACCTAATTTAGCTACCATTGAAAAATTAGGTGGAGGATCTGCACGTTGTATGATGTGCGAAGTATTTTTGCCAAAATTCTAGTCGTACCATGACACCTATCGAAGACATTATCATCGCCGCTGCTAAAAAAGCAGTTCAGGAGTTGTTCAATCAAGAAGCTACAGACAAGCTTATTCAGCTTCAGCACACGCGCAAGGACTTTGAAGGAGACTTTACGTTGGTGACTTTTCCGTTGGTACGATTTGCTAAGAAATCTCCAGAAGCAACAGGAAAACTAATAGGAGAATACCTGGTAGAGAATGTAGAAGAACTCACCGGCTTCAACGTGGTCAAAGGGTTCTTGAACCTCGTTGTTGGTGATGCTTATTGGTTCTCTTTTCTTCAAGAAATAGCGCCACTACCACAGTATGGTGTGGCATCAAAAGATTCGAAAGGCCTCCGTATGGTGGAGTACTCTTCGCCCAACACCAACAAGCCTTTGCACCTTGGGCACTTGAGAAACAACTTTTTAGGATATTCAGTAGCGAAAATTCTTCAAGCAAATGGCCACCCGACAGTAAAAGTACAGATCATCAATGACCGTGGAATTCACATCTGCAAGTCAATGGTTGCTTGGCAAAAATTCGGAAACGGTGAAACACCTACTTCATCTGGAATGAAGGGCGACAAGCTCGTTGGTAAGTACTACGTGGCATTCGACAAAGCCTACAAAGTAGAAATTGCTGAGCTGATTGAAGGAGGAAGAACGGAGGAAGAAGCGAAAAAGCAAGCCCCTCTCCTATTAGAAGCTCAAAACATGCTTCTCAAATGGGAAGAAAAAGATGCAGAAACAGTTGCACTCTGGGAAAAAATGAACGGATGGGTGTATGAAGGTTTCGAAAAAACGTACACCGAAATGGGGGTTGATTTCGACAAACTCTATTACGAATCAAACACCTACCTCACAGGTAAAGACATTGTTGAAAAAGGCCTTGAACAAGGCGTTTTCTACAAAAGAGAAGACGGCTCCGTTTGGATTGATCTAACCGAAGACGGATTGGACGAAAAATTGGTCTTGAGAAAAGATGGAACCGCTGTGTACATGACGCAAGACATCGGAACAGCCATCATGCGATTCAATGAATTCCCCGGTTTGGAATCTCAGATCTACACCGTTGGAAACGAACAAGAGTATCACTTTAAAGTCTTGTTCCTCATCCTTGAAAAACTAGGCTTCTCACAAGCTAAATCGAATTTTCACTTGTCATACGGGATGGTTGAACTTCCTGAAGGGAAAATGAAATCGAGAGAAGGAACTGTTGTTGATGCCGATGACTTATTGGATGAGATGGCACAAGCTGCTCAGCAGATCGCTGAAGAACAAGGGAAGCTTGAGGACGTCTCTGATGAAGACAAAAAGGAACTCTACAAAGCAATTGGTTATGGGGCACTGAAGTACTTCCTACTTCGCGTTGACCCGAAAAAAACCATGATGTTCGACCCGAAAGAGTCCATTGATTTCTACGGAAATACGGGGCCCTTCATTCAGTTTAACTACGTTCGAACAAGAGCACTCTTGAGAAAAGCAGCCGCAAATGGCATTCAGGTTGGATCTTCAGAATTAGTGTCTTTAACTGATGGCGAACGCATGTTGCTGCACAAGCTGTATGATTTCCCTGCAACGCTTTCAGCAGCGGCAGCTCAATACGACCCTTCTCAAATTGCCAATTATGTGTACGACCTTGTGAAGCTTTACAGCTCATTCTACCAAGGGACACCTATTTTGAAAGAAGAGAATGATGCCATCCGAGGAATGCGCTTAGAACTGACTAAGCAAACCGGAAATGTCATTAAAACGGGAATGGAACTTCTTGGTATTCACATGCCAGAACGCATGTAAATCAAAGGTTGAAAAACCGGGTTACTTTGGCATTGTCAGAAGAAACGACCAACGTATACTTTCCAGCAGTCATGCCTTTCAAAGAGAATTCCCATGTGTCTTCTCCTGTTTGAAATTCCTTTTCTGCATTGAACACAACTTTATTGGTTTCGTTCGCTTGAACTTCCAGCTTTAAGTTGGTGCTCTCTGGGAATGTAAGTTCCAAACTTGAATCAACAACGATACTCGGTTTGAAGTCGGTAATATCAAAGTATGCTCCGGTTTCTGAGCGCTTGTTCATGAAAACCAATGCGCGTTTGTAAAGTATTACGATGAGCAATACTACCAACGTAAAAAGCAATGCATTTCTGCCAATTTCTAAAGCTGACTCCATAGTTACAATGAAATAATCCCTTCAATTTTTCCTGCCTCTTTGTACTTGTCGAAAATCATATCGGCATTCAGCATCATGGCACGAATTGTCATGCTCGTATACTTTCCATTTTTTGAGAGACGCTGACGAATTTCTGCTGACTCTCCAAAAATGCCATTTAACTTCACAATTTTCGCTTCATCTGAGGGAATGACGAACTTAAACATGTACATCGAAGGCCATTGGTGAAATTCATCCAATTGTGCTCGCAATTTGTCTAAGCGTTCTTTATCTTCATCCATGATGCAAAGATACTTCAAGAAAAATGAACCTTTGTTCTTTTCGGGTGTACAGAAGCATGAAAATTACAATTATGGACTTAAAACTGGTCTTTTTAGGAATTGCTGTATTGTTAGCACCATCAATTAGCGGACAAGACGCCAAAGTGAGCCTTGATGAAGAAGCTTCGCAGTACCGCATGTTCGATGAAGTGGGTGTTGATTCTTGGTGGGAAATGGTAGAAGCACAACCCGCGGCCGAACAGGCTTGGCTGAACCTCTTTCTTGCTGAACGTTTCAATAGATGGGGAAATGAGGAAAAAGAGCTGTCGAAGAAGGATAAAAGTGTGCTAGACGATGTTCAAACGGGCATTGAATTCAACGTTCCCAACTCCTTCGCTGATAATTATGTACGCTTCATAACCAGCGACTTTGAAAACAAGGTGGCGTTGGAAGCTGCAGAAATACTTCGTCCCAATGACCCGCTCATCCTTGAAGCTAGAATCAACTACGATCGAATTTTTGGTTCTTCAACCGCTCAACGATTAAGCGTAACGAACTGGGGAACACAGCAAGTACCTTCGCCCCAGCTGCTGGCGTACCAGCGAAATGTGCTCAAATCGCTCCCACAAAATGCCTTGCTCATCACAAACGGTGCTGATGACACGTATCCGTTGCTGCTGGTTCAATACCAAGAAAACTTCCGCTCCGATGTAAAAGTCATACAACTTGATTTAATGACGTCTTCATCCTACCTCTCAAAAGTGGCTTCGCTGTTAGGAGTTAGCGAGTCGAAACTGTCCAATGAAAGCAGAGAAGCATCATTTAAGAGCATTGTAGAGGCCGACTTAACGAATAAAGTTCATCTGCCCTTCTCATTACCAGGGACTTGGTTGAAACAGCTAACAAGCAATCATGTGGTTTATGGACTCAGTCTTTCGCCCATGGCTTTGACTGATTTACCGCAGAGTAACAAAGCCCTTTGGGGAACAATGGACCAGCAGAATGCTTCCAGTAACAACCAATACGCGCGAAACTATATCCCCATGTTATTGCGGATTTTCCAACAAGGCAGTTCGGAAGAAAAACAACTGGTAGCGCCAATTATACGCGATTTGGCCAGTACCTCTTCCAATCCTCAGGTCATCTTGAATATGCTTTCTGAATGAACTTGTTTCGCAAGCCATATCAAAAACTAACGGATGAACAACTGATGCAAAAAGTAGCATCGGGTGACGACAAAGCATTCAGTGAGCTGTACGATAGGTATGCGGATAAACTCTTGAATTATTTTTTCAAGATGCTTTGGAAGGATCGTGAAATGGCAGAGGATTTCGTTCAAGAGTTGTTCATGAAGGTGATCAAAAAACCCGAGCAATTTGACGATTCACGGATGTTTAAGACATGGATCTATTCCATTGCGAACAACATGTGCAAAAACGCTTACCGACATCATGAAGTAGTCGAAAAAGCAGCCACACAACTCCATGCTGAAGCACAACATGTTGAATTTCAACAAACGGATGAAACACATGATTTCAACACATTTCGTCTGAAGTTGGACAATTGTTTAAGCAAATTGGACGAGAACAAACAGCTCACATTTAGACTGCGTTATGATGAACATTGTTCCATACAAGAAATAGCCACTCAACTTGAGTGCAGCGAAGGAACGGTGAAGTCGCGCTTATTTTACACGCTTAAATTCTTGAACGCCGAATTAAAAGGATTCAAGCACTTATTGAAAAGAGATTGATATGAACGAACGTTTTACATACGACCCGGAAGATTTGGAATCGTTACTGATTCACAAGTCATTCGGCGACCTCTATCCGGAAGAAAAGCTCTTCGTCCTCAAACATATGGACTCTGAAGAAGAGTACGAAACCATGCGTCAAACGCTTCAAGCGGTGCAATCATCTTCTGAAAGTGATTCGAATCTATCCATGCCTGCTTCAACGAAAGCGACATTGATGGATGCATTCAAAGAGGAGCGCAAAAAAGGAGCTTGGTTCACGTTGAATGGGTTCTTCGCTCTATTGCTTCCACCTCAAAAGCCATGGTATGGAAAGCCTGCATTTCAATTGGCTACCGTTGGACTGTTGTTTTTTGTTGGTGCGTCATTCTTTAATGTCTTCGCTCCAGAAAGGAACTTACAAATTGCGGAAGCACATACGGAGGAAATGGAACCTGTGAAGGCCGTTCCGAAGCAAGAAACTGCAGCCAGTCCGAAAAAAACGGACAGTAATGAAGAAGAGCTTCCTTCATTCAGAGACGAAACGGAGAAGAAGTCCTTCACTCCTGCGAATGCCAATGAATTAGCGGAAGAGTCTTTGTTAGAAACTGATCTACGAGCGCAAGAAGATGAAACGCGTTTCAAAAAAGAGGCTGATGCTTCGGCTGAAGTTTTAGACGACTTTTCAACCGCTGATGCTGCCTTGGAAACGGAAGACATGGGAATTGCAACTCCAAAAATTACCCCGGGTGCGACAGACGCTTCAATTACGAAGGTTGATGAAAACGCCCCTGCAACGGCGTTCTTCGACAGTCCTTCAGTGGCCAGTGCAGACTTTTCAACCGGCACGGAAGAGTTCACGGTTACGGCAGAAAAAGTGGAAATGACAGAAAACGAATCGCAACCGGTTCTGACCAATGCAGATGACTTAGCTAACGTGATGCCATTGTTGGAGGCTGCTTACTGATTCATTTCGGAAGCAGGAATCAATTGGAATTCTTGAAAGCCATCTCCTGTCCATTGAAAAGATTGAATTTCGGGAAGTAGTTCCCCTTCCAGTTCTTCTTCCTCCCCTTCTGACTCGTTCATTTCCAACGTGGCGAAAATCAGTCCCTCAGCGTAATTTAAGGCGTAGTAATACGTTGAATGTCCGCCTGAACCTCCTGTTATTTCCGGCTCTACCTCATTCGTCCAATCAACTTCGTTCTGCCAATGCTCGAAGTGGAAATAATAATCCCATGAAAATAGGATGACTAAATTCTGGACATCAATGACATAAACAGAATGAACGGCTTCTCCATGTCCGCCAGACCAACTGCTCCTACCATTTCCATAATACGTTTCCAATATTAAATCGAGCTCGCTGTCAGCATTCATATCTAACCAATAGGCAGCTGTTACGTCATCAACAATAGCGAATTCTGAGATGCAAACTAACTGATTGAGTGCGTTCGCTAGAAACACGCTGTGTTCGCAATAATTGATTTGATAACCATTTCCCAAAGGCATAGAGTCGTTGCAAACGAGGTCATCGTCTTCTACAATGGAGAGGTATTCTTTGTGTATATCTTGCGCTTGGCAAGCAGTCACAAGGACAACGAAACAGGATAGCACAGAACTTTTCATGGTACAATTTCCTGAATAGAAGTTGCACGAGAAGCGCGTTCAAGAATTCGTCAATTATTGGCTAGTATTCGATCATTCTGCTTCGCTCCCCTCATCTTTGATTAGCCTGTCAACGGGTTTTTTGATGGCGCCAAAGATGACCATGATTACAGTTTGCCAAAAACGGTCAAGGGTTATGGTGGTTCTAGACAATGAACCTACTGAAGGAAATAAGATGTACAAGAAAGACAGAAGCATGTTGTAGAACCCTTGGAAAATACCTCCCAATAAAAGGCCTATGGGGAAAAGGATGAAACCCATGATCAAAAAAGCGCCAATGAGTCCTTCGGATTTTTTAAATGATTCTTCAAAAACATTCCCACCAACTCCTAGTGTAAACAAGCACGCAATGCAGAGAACAAGTGCAATGCTCAATACGCGAAGCAAGGGATCTGTTCGTTTCCAAACCACTTTAAGCTTGTACGAATCATCGAAAAAACGGCTAACAATCATGTTGTCTAAACGTTCTGCTTCGGCGTCACTCAGATAATTATCGGCGTAATAACTTTTCACGCGCATCATTTCTGCGCTGTAGTCTTTACCATTCATTTTTGAAAGCAGAAAGAAGCGTTGAATCATGGACTCTTCAGTGGCTTTTCTTCCAAAGGAGAAGAACTTGTCTTCGGCACTTTGTTTCTTGACAAACAACTAAACCAAGTGGATTACAATTAAATAGAATGGGGTTTTAAGAAGAAAATGTGTGACAGACTCCAAGGTTTTGACCATTTAGATGCTAAAATAATGAATCAGTCTGAAGTGACTTGAATGATAAATACTTCAGCAAGGTAAATTCAATTATTCAAGAGTATATATTTGTTTTCATACGCGGTTTTTATTTGTATTCGTCCTGTTAATGGCACTAATTTCGCCCATAACTTCTTTAACACAGACTGAAGTCAGCGTTACGAAGAGCGAAACTTTTCAATTCGAAAAGAAAGCGCGATTTACACTTTTATCCACACACAAAGAAGGCTTTGTGGCATACAGAGAAAAAAATGGTTCCAAAGATTTTTCCAAAAAGGACACTTTCATTGAGAGTTATGGAAACAGTCTGAAACTATCGAAATCCATTGCATACGACTTTACGTATAACGGGGATGAACTATCATTAATTGAAACATCTGACGGTGGTGACCATATCAATATGTTCTTTCAGCACATCAACATTGAAGAGCGAACTATTCATGTATTTGTAGGTCAACTGGTAAAAAACACGTTGGAATTCAGCAAAGAAATTACCAAAATTGCAGAACGACCTCTTCCATTCAATGTGAACCCAGAAGAGAAAGATTATTTCAATATTAAAGCATCTCCTGATGGTAGGTTAATTGCCTCTGTGCCAAGTGTCTTTA
>JAQWQB010000040.1 GCA_029245065.1 Flavobacteriales bacterium
TGCCATCCTCCTGCATCTTCAATACACGCGTTTCTCCAAACGCCAGCCGTACCATTGAAATTGATGAAGTGTCCGCCTGCATTTCGACCTCTTTGCTCTACGGTAAAGTGCGCGTCAAGTCCGAATGCCTGCAATCTTGTAAGCACCGAATAGTCTTCATTCAAGTGCTCCCAACGTGTTTGAACCACACCAATTGAGGGGTCAATGAAATAAGGCATGGTGCGTAGTAAAAAGTCTTTTCGGGGAACGAAGTCAGCATCAAATATAGCGGTGTATTCTCCCTGGGTAAATTGAAGTCCATAGGCCAATGCTCCGGCTTTGTACCCTACTCTCTCTGGTCTTCGAACATGCTTGATATTAAGTCCTTCTTTCTGCCACTTCGCAATGCATTTGGCAGCTACTTCCACAGATTCGTCATTCCCGTCATCAAGCACCTGAATTTCCAATTTATCAGCTGGATACTCCAAAGCAGCGACGCTATCTATCAAGCGCTCTATTACGTACAATTCATTGTACACCGGAAGTTGCACAGTAACTGATGGCCATTCTTCTGTAGCGGGCTCTTGATTCGAACTAGATTGCTTCGAATTCCTCTTGTAAGTCACCGTTAAGCTCAATTGCACAATGCTGTAGAGCAAAATGAATGAAAGAAAACAACCGTATATGATAATCAGTGTGAGCTCCACGCGTACTTGATAATTGTAGTGATAATTTTGTAGCCTGCTAGGATAGTGCCTTTCACAGTGCCAGATACTTTCGACACACCGATTCGCTTGCGGTAATTGACTGGTACCTCTGCTACTTTTAATTTCTTGTGCAAGGCTTTCACTTGCATTTCCACCGTCCAACCATAGTCGGGATCCTTCATTCCAAGCTTATTTAAGCTATCAAATCGAATTGATCGGTAGGGACCTAAATCAGAATACTTGTGCTTGTATATAACCTGAATCATCCAAGTGGCTAACCAGTTTCCAAAAACTTGTTGTGGCGTCATGGAACCCTTTTCTTTTTCACCCAATGCCCTTGAACCTATGACCATGTCGGCATCGCCTTTCGCAATAGGCTCCAACAAAAGGTTCATTTCATTGGCATAATCGCTGTAATCTGCATCCATGAACACAATTACATCTGCTTTGGGCTCTTTCGCATTGGCGAATTCTATCCCTTTCAAACAGGCAGAACCATACCCTTGTTTTGGCTGCGGAATAGCCGTTGCTCCCGCTTCACGAGCTACTTTGGAGGTATTGTCTTTGGAATTGTTGTCTACTACAATTACATCACGAACGACGCTTCGGTCAATGTCTTTAACAACATGACCAATGCTCTTCTCTTCGTTCCAAGCTGGAATTATAACATCAACAATCATAGTGGCGGCAAAGGTAACGAAAGACCCATGCCAATGATATCACGAAAAATTCAAGGATTTATCTCAATTCGATTAGGCAATACTTGGCCCAATCTCAAAATTGTCTTTTACCATTTGATCAATTCGACCAGGGTACACTTTCAACCCTTCTTTCAAACACTCTACCGCTGCGTGAAGTGATTCATTATTGAGCACATAAGCGATTCGCACCTGTCGAATTCCTTGTGCAGCATTCTTGTAAAAGCCTGCAGCAGGCGCCATCATGACTGTTGCTCCATTGTGATCAAATGAATCCAACATCCATTGGCAAAAATGTTCTGCATTTTGAACTGGTAACTCCACCATACAATAGAACGCACCACTTGGTTTTGGACAACGAACTCCTGGGATTTGGTTGAGCCCTTCAACCATGATATTCCTTCGCCCTTCGTATTCAGTTACTACCGAATCGAAATACGATTGAGGAGTTTGCAACGCTGCCTCACCTGCCAACTGCGCAAGCGACGGTGGTGAAAGCCTTGCCTGGGCGAATTTGAGTGCCGTGCTGACTACTTCTTCGTTCTTCGAAATCAGCGCACCAATCCGTGCACCACACATACTGTAGCGTTTCGAAACGCTGTCAATAAGGATGGTGTTTTCCTCGATTCCATCGAGATTCATCACCGAAAATGGCTCAGCACCATCGTAACAAAACTCCCGATATACCTCATCTGCTATCAAGTACAAGTCGTACTCAGCAACCAAGTCTCTCAGTTGCTTTAACTCTTCTTTCGAATAAAGGTAACCTGTTGGATTCCCTGGGTTACAAATCAGAATTCCTTTGGTTCTTTCGTTGATGAGTGGCTCGAAATCTTCAATTAAAGGAAGTGCGAAACCGTTGTCAATAAAAGCCGTTACCGGGCGAACCACAATACCTGCCGTTTGAGCGAAACCATTGTAATTAGCATAAAATGGCTCTGGAATAATGAGTTCATCACCCGGATCCATGCAGCTCATGATTGCAAACAACAGCGCCTCTGAACCCCCAGTGGTAATTAAGATATCCTCTGTATTAACAGGAATGTTCTTGTTCTGATAATAATTCGCCAATCCTTTTCGGTACGAGAGGTTTCCTGCACTCAACGAATAAGCTAACACTTCTTCGTCGTAGTTACGGATTGCTTCATTCACCACTGCTGGTGTAGCAATATCAGGTTGACCAATGTTCAAGTGATAAACAGTCTTTCCTTGTCTCTTCGCTTCTTCAGCGTAAGGAACTAACTTTCGAATAGGAGAAGCTGGCATCTGAGCTCCTTTCTCTGAAATTCTCGGCATGGCGTTAAATTGGGAGTCAAAAATAGGAATTGAGAATGAATATTTAACCTATTTTATTGTTCTGATTTAGTTCGAAATACATCAATTGATGTGGACCTACATTCCTGACTTCATACCATTCGTCAATTCTATCAAAACCCATTCGTTCGTAAAACCCAAGCGCTACCTCTCTTGCATCACACCAAAGCACATCGTAATCTAGCTTTTCTATTGTTTGAAGCGCATGCTGAACGATGGACCTTCCCGCCCCTGTTCCTCTCACATCAGGGTCGGTAGCCATTGCTCTAAGTCGGTATTGTTTCTCAAAAGTCAATTTGGGCGTTTCCATCTCAAACAAGGAACATACTCCTACCAATACTTCTTGGTCATTAAAAGCACCAAGATGGATGGCGTCTGCCCTGTCATCAATATCTATGACGCAGTCTGCTGTCTGTTCAATATGAGGCCACAGCACCTTGTGACGAAGGGGCTTTGTAGCTGCTGATGTAATTTGAATAACCTTCATCTGAAATGCTTATCCCAATCTCTTCGATCTCTTTTGGTTGGCCTACCAATTCCTTTCGGTCGTTGGTTTTGACCAAGCCGGATCATTTGAAGTTTTAATTTTTCTTCTGGTGAGGTGATATCCTCTGCGTAGGTCGCAACCAATGGTGGACCAACTCGCGATTTAGGCAAATCGATGACCTTCCACTTGAAGTAAACGGCCCCTTTCTTTATCACAATCTCTTCCCCAACTTTCACAACTCTTGCGGGCTTGACGGTATCGTCTTTAACGAGCACCCGACCTTCCCTGCAACTGGCTGTAGCAAGGGTTCTCGTTTTGAAAACACGTATGGCCCAAAGGTATTTGTCTATCCGCATAGAAATGCTCTTGAAGCCATAAAGGTACAACTATGGCTAAAGTTCTAGAATTATCCCAATTGACGGCAACACGTTCCCGCTGGATTGATTCAATAAATTAGGTGAGTAGAATCCTGGGCGTTCTGTGTTTTCAATTGGGTTGCCCATTTGATCTCGGACAACATCCAATCTTGGGGTTTGAGGAGCTTCAGAGGCCAATGCATTCTGAATATCTAGGAACAAGTTTAAACTCCACTTTTCGAAGAACCACTTTTTATCTACTCTGATGTCCAACTGCGTATAGCTTCCTAACCGAAGTGAATTGAGCGCCGAAAAGTCAAACAAACCAGTACTTGTTGCCTCCCAGTTCGGAATAAAAACACTGGCATCTACATCGTACGGTGTGTAAGGAAGACCACCTGCGAAAGAAAACCTTCCTCCGACTTCCCAGTTCTTCTTAAGCTTCTTCCCCCCAGTGAACGAAACAAGGTTTCTGCTGTCCCATGCGCTTGGAATGTACTTCCCGTTTGCATCTTGGAACTCACTTCGCACATACGTATATGCAAGAATCCCGTAAAACCCTTTGAAAAGCTTTTGCTGCAGTAAGAACTCAAGGCCATAGGCACGCCCTTCACCAATTGATTCAACCGCTTCGTTCCCTATTACTCCAAAATCAGCACCGAGGTTGGCAATTGAAATCTGTCGGTCTACACTAAACGGATAATTATCATAATCCTTGAAGAAGCCCTCTACACTCACCACAGTGTTGCGTTGATCGAAGTCGTACCTCAAGCCTGCAACTACTTGCTTATTACGAATGTACTTGACGTTATTCCGCTTGTTTACGAGTTGTCCATTCTCTACGTAGCCTAAGACTGTGTAGGCCGGAAGCTGGTAATAAATCCCTGTGTTGAAGTTCGCACTCAAGTTAGAAGTGATGAAGTAACTCGCTGAAAAGCGCGGTGAAAGTTGATCCAACGGATTGATCATGTCTTCCGAAAATTCGTTTCCATCCATTCGCAACCCCAATGAAAGCACTAACCTTCTGTCCAGCATGGTTTTGCTGACTTGTCCGAATGCTCCGTACTTATGCAAATCCAACGCCGAAGAAAAGTTTATATCTACCAACGTATCTGCTTCGAAACTATACTGCTTGAATTCAGAACTGTTGTTATACTTCGCATATTCATAGGCGACACCGTAGTTCACTTTCCACCCTTTGTCTAAATATAATTTGTGCTCTGCTCTAAATTTGTTTTCTATTTCCTGGCTGACGTAATCAAAAGTCAGCGGCAACTCTTCGTTGTTGTCTTCATGCTTAAAAGCCCGGTTATTCAACATGTTTCTACTGGCAACAAATGTCCAGAGCCCTTTTTCGCCAAAATGATCCAAACGAACCCCATTGGTATAATTCCATTGCGTGTTGACTAAAAGTGCATCTAACAGAAATGTGTTCTCTAAGAAATCATCAGCTTCAGGATCATCAGCCAGTGACGTGTTGAGCGCAAACTGATCAATAGCACCAAGTCCCAAAACTGTTAACTGGTTTCTATCGTTTAATTTGGTTTTCCATTTGAACTGAAAATCATTGTACGTAGGCAGGAATGGGAGACGTAGCGCTTGGAAAAGGAATTGCAAGTAAGACCTTCGAGCGCTCATAATAATACTCGAGTTCTCACCAGTGGGCCCTTCAAAGGTCAGCCCGACGTCGCTAGACCCCACAACGGCATTCAAGGAATATTCATCTTTTCGCCCTTCCTTGAAACCAAACTCTAGCACGGAGCTCAATGCATTCCCTCTGTTTGCAGGAAAAGCGCCACTGTAAAACTCAACGTTATCAATGAAATCTACGTTTATGAGGCCAACCGGACCACCACTGGCACCTTGTGTTGCAAAGTGATTGATGTTTGGGATCTCAATTCCATCGATGTAAAACCGGTTTTCATTCGGAGAACCTCCACGTATAATAATGTCGTTTCGAAATGACGGTGTAGAAGCAACTCCAGGCAAACTTCTCAGAGCGCGCGAAATATCTCGGTTTCCTCCAGGGTTTCTTTTTACTTCGTTGACACCAATCGTTCGAACGGAAACGGGCGCTTCTTCTCTGTTTGAGAATTGTTCAGCCACTACTTCAGCTGCTTCAATTTCGACTGTTACTTCCTCTAGTTTTATTGGGACGAAGGCCACTCTTGAAATGGTTACCTCAATTTCAAAAACGGTCTTCCTTTGAAAACCTACTGAGGTGACTATCAAGTTGTAAACTCCTGGGGCAAGATCCGTTATTTCATACTTCCCATCAAGGTCTGTTGAAACACCTGCTCCTGTTGATTGCACAACGACATTCGCAAAGGGAATGGCTTCGTTTGAAATGGCGTTTGTTACTTCACCACGGATGGTTCCTGTTTGTGCTAGCGAAACGATGCTTGAGAGGAGCATCACGAATAGTAAGATGGACTTTTTGTTTGGCATCATGATAGAGCTACAACTGCTGAACAAAAAAAAGGTTCAATGAAAGAAGGAATCACATGCGGAGATCAAGGTCAAGACGCTTCCTTAATTCCTCTAGAATAGGGTTCTTCTCTACCATCTGATCGTACTTATCTCGCTCGGTCAAGAACTTCATTTTGGATTCGATTTGCTGGTTGAGACTTACATTCAAATCCAACGAATAATTCTGCAATTTGGTTCGAAGGAATTCCATGAGTTCAGCACGCGCAATTTCCATGTCCTTCTCCTGGACGATGTTCGCAATTTTGAATTCAATCATGGTGCCTTCCAGCACTGGTTTTTCCGAGGTAAGGGTTGCGAGAAGAGAGCGGTTGTTATTTGCTCTTAGACCGTCGCAGTATAGCGCCCAGGCTCCATCAAGCTCTTCTTGACTTACTGGTTCTTGCGGCAGTGCTACATCGGAAGTTGCTGCTTCACGCATGGGATCAGCTCCTTTGGCCGACTCAATTCGCTTGCGCATCAAGCTCTCATTCAGTCGATAAGATTCTTGTTCAGAGATCCGAACTCCTTCCTTTTTTAACAGACCTGAAGGTTGTGATATTGGCTGAGGTTTAGACGCCATGTAGCTCTGAGAAGCTGATGGTCCATCCCCAATTTGCTGTTCTTTCTTCTTCGGGGCCGCTATTTTGGCTCCTTTGATAGGGATTAGGCTAAAGCGGCCTTTTTTTTTTCACGGATACGAGCTGGAAGAGAACACAGCTTCATAAGTGTCAGTTCAATCAGCAGGCGTTGATTTCTACTTCCTTTGAATTGACGATCAGCATCATTTAATTCGTGCAAGGCATTCTTGAGCAAACTCAGTTCACTTTCTGCTGCTTGTGTTTTGTACTGCTCTTTCACCCCATCACTCACCTCAAGAATATCAACTGTTTCTGGGTGTTGAGCTACCATTAGGTTTCTAAAGTGCTCCCCCAATCCAGTGAGGAAATGATGAAGGTCGAATCCTTTTCGAACTACTCCATTCAAGTCCAAAAGACAGTTCGGAATATCTTCAGCCAAGATTTGAGACGTGATTTTGAAGTACAATTCGTGTCCAAGAACGTTGAGGTTCTTTGTTACTGAATCATACGTCAAGTTACCGTCCGTAAAGGCCACGACTTGATCAAAAATGGACAAGGCATCTCGCATGGCTCCGTCTGCTTTTTGGGCAATTACGTGGAGCGCTTCGTCTTCGGCTTGGATTCCTTTGTCAACTACAATACGCTGCAGCTGGTCTACCATTCCGGGAATGGTGATACGGGAAAAATCAAAGATTTGACAGCGGGAAAGAATGGTTGGAATCACTTGGTGCTTCTCCGTTGTGGCCAAGATAAAGATGGCGTGTGGAGGTGGTTCTTCCAAGGTTTTCAAAAACGCATTGAATGCGGCTTTTGAAAGCATGTGAACCTCATCTATGATGTAGACCTTGTACTTTCCAACTTGAGGAGGAATACGAACTTGATCAGTGAGTGAGCGAATGTCGTCAACTTTATTGTTCGAAGCGGCATCTAGTTCGAAGACGTTGAACGACCAATCGTTCCCTTCGTCTCCAGAAGCAATGTCCAACGTTGGCGCATCTGCTTCTCCGGCGTTTTCCTCGTTGATTGCACGCGCAAAAATTCGAGCGCATGTTGTTTTACCCACTCCCCTGGGACCACAGAACAAATAGGCCTGCCCAATTTCCCCAGTAGCAATCGCTTTTTGCAATGTACTGGTCACACCTTCCTGCCCAACAACGGTTTCCCATCGTTGCGGTCGGTACTTTCTAGCAGAAACTAAGAATGATTTTTGTTCCATGGGTAGCTGCAAATATCGGTCTAATGGGTCGAATTAAGAAAGCGAGTTATGAACAGTTTTCCAACCATCCGAATCAAGAAAGCTACCTATAAGTGCGCGAACGCCCGTATTTTTGCTTGTTTCCGCTTGGAATTCAGATTATAAGCCGTACTTTTGCAACCCAATTTTGGGAAAAAACAAACACATCACTATGAACCGTTACGAAACTGTTTTCATTATGACTCCCGTGTTGTCTGAAGAACAGGCAGCGGAAACAGTTGATAAGTACAAAGGAATCATTACTTCAAATGGTGGCAACATCGTCTTTGAAGATTCTTGGGGACTTAAGAAACTGGCTTACCCGATTCAGAAGAAGACTACAGGTTTTTACCACCTGCTAGAATTCCAAATGGATGGAGAGCATATCCGAGCGTTCGAAACCGAATTCCGCCGCGATGAGCGCATTCTTCGTTTTCTTACGACACGTATGGAGAAACATCACATTACTTACGCTGAAAGTCGCCGCAACAAGAAGGCAACTACGAAGCCAACTGAAACTGAAGCCTAATTCTTAAAGCACCATAAAATGGCACAAAAAGGAGATATCCGCTACCTCAATCCAATTCAGATTGACACACAGCGCAACAAATACTGCCGCTTTCAGAAAGCAGGCATTAAATACATTGATTACAAGGATGCTAACTACCTTTTGATGCTTTGTAACGAACAGGGAAAGATTCTTCCTCGTCGTATCACTGGAACTTCTATGAAGTACCAGAGAAAAGTATCTCAAGCAATCAAGAAAGCACGTCACCTAGCACTTATGCCATACGTGGCGGATTTGCTTAAATAACATTCGAACCTATGGAAATCATTCTAAGAGAAGACATCGATAAGCTCGGAAGCAAAGACGACATCGTAGTTGTAAAGCCGGGTTTCGCACGTAATTTCCTTATCCCTGGTGGATTGGCAATTGCTGCAACAGAGTCAGCGAAGAAAGTTCATGCTGAGAATCAGCGTCAACGTGCTCACAAACAAGAGAAGATCTTGAACGAAGCACAAGAGTTGGCTACGAAGCTAGAAGCATTGAACTTGTCAATTGGAGCTAAGGCTGGTGAAAACGGAAAGATCTTCGGATCTGTTAACACTATCCAAATTGCAGAAGCATTGGCAAAAGCTGGATTCGAAGTGGATCGTAAGCAAATCAAAATTGCTGACGATAACATTAAAGAGTTGGGTTCTTACGAAGCAACAATCAAGCTTCATAAAAACGTTACTCCTTCTATCAAATTTGACGTTGTTGGCGAATAAGCCAATCACAATACATTAAAAAGGGCCGGTTTTTCCGGCCCTTTTTGTTTCTTGCCTACGTGAAACGCTTACTCGTTCTTCTACTCACTTGCTTGAGCCTTCTAGCAACCTCCGCTAGTTTCGGCCAGATTCGCGCAGCCAAAATAAACCTGGCTTCTGCTGCAACGGGAACCGTTTCCCTCAGCTTTGAACATGTGCGTAAGAAACAGTTCGCCTGGCAAGCAACCATACATTACCGACCATCTTTAAAGGGACCGAACTTTCTCTTCAACCGGACGGAAGAAGGCTGGTCTTTGAACGATAGCAAATCGCAGGTTATTGGCGGACAACTATCCTACCGATGGTATACCCGCAAAGGGCGAACACAACCCACCAAACCGTATTTTGCTCTATTTGGACAGACCCAGCATTGGAGCACACAACTCAATTATCAATTTGATGGTGAAGTCTACCAGCTTGATGGAAACTGGTCTCAACAAACATTTGGTTTGCAATATGGCGTTCAATGGGTTATTCAAGATAAATGGTCCATTGACTTAACATTAGTGGGCTTTGGCCTGGCCATTGGTCAATTATCTGGCGAAGCAACTACTCCCCAAGATGGAAACATTGGGTTCTGGGAAGAAAGCCTGGGAAAAATACCATTTGTTGGTCAACGAATTCTCCTCGAAGGAACCGAAGGAGATTACCAACTGAGCCAACAATACACCACAATTGGCCTGCATACCGCGTTGCGAATAGGTATCCTATTCTAAGCTTCTTTCTCGTCTGAAATTGAAGTAAATTGCCGTCACCAACGTGCAAGCCCTCACTTCATGAAATTCGAACTCACTTCCTCTTTCTCCCCTACCGGTGATCAACCTACGGCCATTGCTGAATTGTCTAAAGGAATCAACGAAGGAGAGCCTTTTCAAACGCTTTTAGGTGTTACAGGATCTGGTAAAACATTTACCGTTGCGAACGTCATCCAAGAAACGCAGCGACCAACGTTGATCCTTTCGCACAACAAAACACTAGCGGCTCAGTTGTACAGTGAGTTCAAAGAATTCTTCCCGAATAATTTGGTTGAATACTTCGTTTCGTACTACGACTATTACCAACCAGAAGCATTTCTTCCCTCTTCAAACACCTACATTGAGAAAGACCTCAGCATCAACGACGAAATTGAAAAGCTTCGTCTCAGCGCAACAACAGCATTGCTAAGCGGAAGAAGAGACGTTATAGTGGTGGCATCTATTAGCTGCATTTATGGTATTGGGAACCCAGTTGAGTTCCATAAAAGTGTCATTCCTGTTGAGGTGGGCCAAAACATTTCTAGGAACAAATTCTTGTTGCAGCTTGTAGAAAGTCTTTACAGCAGGTCAAGAGCCGATTTTCAACGCGGGAATTTTAGGGTACAAGGAGATACTGTCGACATCTACCTAGCTTATGCAGATCACGCCATTCGTGTTTCATTTTGGGGAGATGAGGTCGAAACATTGGAAGCCATTGACCCAGTTAGCGGCCAACAACTGTACTCCTTGGATGAAGTGAATATTTATCCAGCGAACCTCTTCGTAACAGGAAAGGACACCATGGCTGATGCCATATGGGAAATCCAACAAGACATGGTGAAACAGGTGGACGTGTTTAACAGTGAAGGTAAATTTCTCGAAGCCAAAAGGCTGGAAGAACGAACGGTGTACGACATCGAAATGATGAAAGAACTTGGTTACTGTTCAGGAATTGAGAATTACTCAAGGTATTTCGACCGAAGAAAACCAGGAGAGCGTCCATTCTGCTTGATTGACTATTTCCCCGATGATTTTCTTTTTGTGATTGATGAGAGTCACGTTACCGTTTCTCAAATTGGCGCTATGTATGGGGGTGATCGAGCGAGAAAGGTCAATCTAGTTGACTACGGCTTCCGCGTGCCAGCCGCTATGGATAACCGTCCGCTCAAATTTGAAGAGGTAGAAGGACTGCTCAACCAAACCATATTTGTGAGTGCTACACCAGCAGATTTTGAGCTTGAACGTTCTGGAGGAGTTGTTGTTGAACAACTTATTCGCCCTACAGGACTTCTTGACCCACCTATTGATGTGCGTCCAAGCACCAATCAAATAGATGACTTGATAGGAGAAATCAGAGCAACGCTTGAAGCTGGAGACCGTGTATTGGTCACGACATTGACCAAGCGAATGGCAGAAGAATTATCGAAATACCTCGAAAAACTCAACATTTCTTGCGCTTATATGCACAGCGAGGTGAAAACACTGGACCGGGTAGAAATCATCAAAAATTTGCGCGAAGGAATCATAGATGTGCTCGTCGGCGTGAACCTTCTTCGTGAAGGACTTGATATCCCAGAAGTTTCATTAGTTGCTATCATGGATGCAGACAAGGAAGGCTTTTTGAGAAGCAATCGTTCCTTGACTCAAACCGCCGGAAGAGCGGCCCGTAACCTCAACGGAAGGGTTATCATGTATGCTGACACCATTACAGGGAGCATGCAACAAACCATTGACGAAACCTCACGACGACGAGAAAGACAAGTCATTTATAATGAAGCGAATGGCATTGTTCCAACCCAAATCAAGAAAGGGACTCAAACCCTGTTCGACCAGTCGAAGCTAATTGATGATCGAAAGAAAGCATATCAAGAACCAGAAGTTTCGGATGGACCAAATTTAGCGGCTGACCCTGTTATTCAATACATGTCGGTAGACAAGATTGAAAAGCTGAAAGAGGCAACAAAGAAAAAGATGCAACGTGCGGCAAAAGACATGGATTTTATGGAAGCAGCACGTTTAAGGGACGAAATGTTCGCTTTAGAGCAATTGGTGAAAGAGAAATCGAACAAGTAACTGATTATTAAGTTTTAAACGTTGGCATCTCTCATTTGGTCGGCTGAAAGGAATTCAATTAAAGGCGATTATTGTTGGAACTATTATGCACGAATAATGTTAATTTCGAATATGCGAGTACTAGGACTCATCGCTGCAGTTTTGTTGTTCGCAACAGGCTGTGGAAATAAAAAGAATACCTCTGAGACAAGTATGTCTGAAGATAAGGAACAAACTGCTGGTCACGCCTTGGTCATTGATCAATCAGGCGCCTTCGACAAAGGTGATGCGTATCAAATCAAAAGCGCTGCCATTGAACAAGATTCGTTGGTTCTAACAATTACGCACGGTGGCGGATGTAAAGACCATGAATACACACTTTATACCAACGGGGCCTTAATGAAAAGCCTTCCACCAAAAATGAACTTGTTGCTCCACCATAACGG
>JAQWQB010000055.1 GCA_029245065.1 Flavobacteriales bacterium
TATTCAATCACCTTGGAAGTAACAGACGCCTCTGGAAACACGGCAGACTGCACCTTCGATCTCAATGTAAACGACACAGAACTTCCGACTATAGCTTGTCCGTCAACACAGACGCGCTTGGTGAATGGCAGTTGTAACTACATCTTGGAAGACTTTGCCTCCGCAGCTTCGGTAAACGATAACTGCAGTGTTCAATCGGTAACACAATCCATTCCAGCTGGGACGAACCTATCAACAGGAACGTATGCGATCACCTTGGAAGTGACAGATGCTTCAGGAAATACGGCAGACTGCACCTTCGAACTCAATGTAAACGACACAGAACTTCCGACTATAGCTTGTCCGTCGACACAGACGCGCTTGGTGAATGGCAGGTATCGAAATCGGATCCACTATTCGAAGAGGTGCCGTACAGCATTACCGAACGCTTGACCAGTGATAGTAGTTATCATTACAGCGTAGGGGAGGAGAGCTCGCCATATGCACTTTATGACACCTATGTTGATATGGTTGAAAAAGGGTTTGACGAAAGTCAGATCAAGGGTGAAGAGCTCGCTGAGTTCAGAAAACAGATTTTGTCGGAAGGAGGCTACGTTTACGACCAAGAGAAAAAGCAAATGCTGTCGTTCGTTCAGAGTTTAGCGGACATTCAATTTGCATTAGGCGGCGATCAGATTCTTGAGGAATCGTTGCCAAATTTGGTGAAGGTGAGTGAAATTCTAATGATTGATGAGGGCTTCCGCTTGTTCATCTCTGCTCACACAGATAATGTAGGAGAAGAAGATTACAACATGGAGCTGAGTGAGCGAAGAGCACTGGCAGTTTACAATTTTCTCCTTGACAAAGGCATTTAGCCAGAACGCATGCGTGCTAGAGGATTTGGAGAGTCTAAACCAATTGAGACCAATGGTACTGAAGTTGGTCGAAAGTTGAATCGACGGGTGGAGTTTAGGCTGTTTTTTGTAGAGGGATAACGGACGTTCGAGTTGTCTCGGGGGCCACCACCTCCTCCCCAGCAAAAAGATCGGAAATCAATCATTACCGGCCAACGATTAACTACATTTTTACACCCCCAACTTTGCCACCGCCCCAATCCATTTCACCAACGTCACCCGTTCACCGAACACTCAATAGAAATCTCCACTTCTTCACCCACAGCAAAGGAACCCGTTCCTTCACCTAAGCCATAATCCAATCGGTTAATCGTGAAGCTGCCTTTGAACTTTCCTTCGGCGTACGTAAATGGAAATTCAACCTCTTTTACGACCCCGTGCATGTTCAGTGTGCCAAAAAAACGTAGGCCCTCTGGTGTGCTTTGAATACGCGTCGAATTGATGCAAATGGTCGGAAATTCTTCCACTGAAAAAAAGTCCTCTTCCCTCAAGTGTTGATCGCGCTTTTTGCTTCCCGTATTCACCGTGGAGGCATCTACGCAAACTGAAAATGTAGCTGAAGACGGACGGTCAACGTCGTAGTTTATTTCGCCGGACATTCCCGTGAACGTTCCTTCAACAGTGTTGATCAGCATGTTGCTCAGTTCAAATGACACCAATGATTCAGAAGGCTCAATTTGCTGAGCTTGCAGTTGAAAAGAGAGCCCAACTAACAAGGCCACAAAAGTGTATTTCATTCAATAAATTTTCAATTGAAATTACAACAAAGTGCATGAAAATGGAGGGTTTGACCTGCCAAAATAAGCCCTTCAGAATCTAATTTGACCGCTTGAGTAAGGGGGGCAATAATAACGGAGGAAAAACTGAAATGAGCCCCAATTTTACCTGAAGACACTATAACGCTCTGCATCAAGCCTTAGCATGATGAATATCAAGATGGCAAACCCCATGAGTGAAGACCCGCCATAGCTGAAGAAAGGCAATGGAATACCGATCACGGGAGCTATTCCCAGCACCATGCCGATGTTGATGAGGATGTGCATGAAGATGATGCTCGCAACGGCGTAACCATACACCCTCGAAAATTGCGAACGCTGCCGCTCTGCCAGCGCAATGATGCGTAAGATCAGCGCTAAGAAAAGTCCTATTACCAGGGTGCTACCCAGAAATCCCCATTCTTCGCCGATGGAGCTGAAAATGAAGTCAGTGTGCTGTTCTGGTACAAATTTATACCTGGTCATAGGTCCGTTCATGAAACCTTTTCCAGTCCACCCACCAGCACCAATAGCTGCTTTTGCGTTGTTAATGTTGTAGGCCGCATCAGGATTGCTATTCATTCCGAAAAGCACATAAATTCGTTCCCGCTGGTGAGGTTTGAGGATGTCTTCAATGCCATAATTTACCATGTATGAGAACCCAAGGGCTCCAACAAGGGCAAGCAGCACTATTCGGTTGTTTTTCTTTCGATAGCGCGGTAAGGTGAACGTGCGAACACCAAGAAAAAACAGTCCGGCTAGAATGGTCAACACAATGAGCATCATGTAGATACCGCTTTGTTCGCCAGCAAAAGGATAGGTAAAAACACTGGCGCCAGAAAGGATGGCAACAATGGTGAGAATAATGGCTCCAAAGCCTGCAATGAGCAGGTTACCACTCAATCCTTCCCTGTACATGGCGAAGATAAAACCTGCAAATACCAATACCGTTCCGGCATCAGGCTGTAGCATGATGAACCCAGCAGGAATCAAGAGGATTAATCCGGCCTGAAGACGCGTGCCAAGTGCCTTGAACTTACTTCCAGTTTGTGCAATGAACCACGCCAACATCAGGGCGGTGGTAGTTTTAGCGAACTCACTTGGTTGAATACTGAACGAGCCAATACCGAACCAGGATCGGGCACCCCCTACCTTTTTACCGATGATGAGCACTAAGATCAGTAAGACAAGCACCACCACGTATGAAATGACACTAAAGCGAATGAAGAATTCCCCCTCTGTATTCAATAGAACAAGGCCGATGATCGCGCAAATGCCTATCCAAATCAGCTGTTTTCCATGCTCTGATTTGAAGTCGAAAATAGCCGTGTGTTCTGGTGTGTAGGCCGCGCTGTAAATGGAAACCCACCCACAAGCAACCAATGCAAGTGTGATGGCAAAGGTGGACCAATCAAGGTTCTTTCTGATGTCTCCGCTTCGCTGTGCCGTCATGGTCCTAGAAATACTGCGTCCAAAATTCGTTGCTCCTTTCGTGGGTCAGAAATGGAGTCTGTCAAGTATTTTTCAATAAGTAGGGCCGAAATCGGGGCCGCCCATGTTCCTCCAAATCCACTAGATTCTACGTACACAGAAATAGCTATTTGAGGATTTTCTTTTGGGGCGAAGGACATAAAAACACTGTGGTCAGGAAGTGGGTCATTCTGCACTGTTCCTGTCTTTCCGCAAACTTCAATCCCTTCAATCCGAGCTCTTCGTGCAGTTCCGCCTGGCTGTTCAATTACCTTTTGCATGGCATTGACTACCGGGGTGAAATGTTCTTCCTTCACACCACAACTAATGGGAGTTCTGAACGCCTCAGGCTTTCCTTCGTTCCCAATACTTCGAATGACATGAGGCGGATAGTAATAGCCTCTGTTGGCAATAATGGCGGCCAAATTGGCCATTTGGAGTGGGTTTACAAGTAATTCACCTTCTCCAATACTAATGGAATAGATGGTGCTGTATGCCCATGCTAACTCACCGTAGATTCCATCGTAATAACTTGGGTCTGGGACATTTCCAGATTTCATTCCAGGCAAGTCAGTGCGAAGGTCGGTACCGAAGCCAAAACGCTTGATGTGCTTGTTCCAAGATGCTAACCCGAGACGGGAATCTTTGAATCGCGAGGTTTCTTCTCCCTGCTCCACCATGCGCTTCATCACCTGGTGAAAATACGGGTTGCAAGAATGGATGATGGCGCCTTCTAAATCGTCATATGAGTGTGCACCATGACAACCAATGATTCCTCTGTTGCAACTGATGCGCGTTTGCGGAGTGATAAAATCGTGTTCAAGGGCAATTAAACTTTGCACCATTTTGAAGATGGAACCGGGCCTGTATTGTCCTTGAAGCGCCCTGTTATACAGTGGCTTGAGGCTGTCGGTACTAAGTACTTTGTAGTTCTTGCCGCGTTGGGCTCCTACCAAGAGGTTCGGATTGTACCCAGGAGAACTAACCAATGCAAGTATTTCGCCCGTTGATGGTTCAATGGCTACAACACTCCCGAGTTTGTTGACCATTAATTTTTCGGCGTAAGCTTGAAGCTCAGCATCTATCGTAATGGTTAAGTCTGACCCAGAAACAGCAGTAGTATCATAATCACCTTCGGAAAGGCTTTCTTGAATGTTATTTCGAACATCTACAAGCACATACTTTGATCCTTTGATTCCCCTGAGTTGCTCTTCATAAACAGACTCAATTCCACTTTTTCCAATGTAATCACCTTGGCGGTAGTAGTTGTCTTTCTTCAGGTCTTTCGGATTGGTTTCGGCGAAGTCACCTAGAAGGTGGGCACCAATTCCTTTCTGGTAATTTCGGACGGTTCTCACTTGCCCAAAGAAACCGGGATACTTATGAAGTTGCTCTGAAATTCGGGCGTAATCACTCGGGTCAATTTGCTTTTTAAGGACAGAGGCTTTGTACCGGGAATAGCGCACGGCTTTGTCAATTTTTTCGCGCAGTTCGTTCATGGAAATTCCCACCAATTCGCAGAATGCCAAGGAGTCAAATTCCGAAGTTTGACGCGGTGTGACCATAAGGTCGTAGATGGCTCTGTTCGCTACAAGCAGCTCGCTTTCTCGGTCATAAATAAGCCCGCGGGAAGGATAAATTCTGATTTTCTCTTCCGTCAGAACTGCCGCTTTCGCTTTCCAGTTGTCACTAGCTACTTGAAGATAAAACAACCGGGCAACGAAGATCAATCCAAAGAGGACTATGATACCTGAAAGAATGTACCGTCTGTTGCTTAAGTTCATTGTTTCCTTCTGTCGTTAGGAGTGTAGATGAGGTATTGGCCGAGTACCATTAAGACTAACGTTGCGAGTGTACTAAGAAGTATTTTCGCTAGAGTTTCGAAGAAAGGGGTGAACCGCATCAATTCAATGAAGAATACCCAAGTGTGATGAGCTAATGTGAGAATTCCGGCAAATGTGATATACCATCCCATTCCTAAATCTTGTAATGTCGGACGTTGGCCTACCTCGTACCCTTCACGTGGAGCTAAAAATAGTAAGAACAATGGTTGAATAAATCCTAAGAATACGCACGCTGAAGTATGCACCCCAAGGGTGTTCGTGAACATGTCAACAGCTGCTCCAACCGCAAAACCGATCACCATGTATAGAATTCGAGGTGTGGTGATGGGTAACATGAGAAGCCCAAAAATATAAACGCTAGGAAGAATGTACCCTTGCCACAAATCCAGTCTGTTCACAATGAGCCCTTGTACCAAGATAAGGAACACCAATCGGAGGATATTTCTTACTACTTCACCCCCCATTTTGTTCTTCTTGATTGGCTTCTAGCTCCAATTGCTCATCGGCTAGAATGTTGTGAATCACCTCAATGTAGTTGAGCTGGTGGAAAGGTGTGGTCAATCGGATGTCGATGACATAAAAGTTTTCTCCTTCTGGAATGCGGTAATTTTCAACCGTTCCAACTAAGATTCCTTCGGGAAAATAGGTCGAAAACCCTGACGTAATAATGGAATCTCCTTTCAACGGGTTGGCGGAACGTGAAATGTCTCTTACGGTAGCAAAAGCTGGGTCTGAACCATCCCATTGTACTTCTCCGGTTTCTCCACTTCGTTTTAGCTTCACCCCAACACGCATATTGGTGTTAATGAGCGGCATAACTGAGGCGAAATTATCGCTAACATCTTTAACGATTCCAACGACGGAACCTTTCGCCACAACGCCCATTTCCTTTTGAATGCCGTTTTTGCTTCCCTTGTCAATCGTGATGTAATTGTTGGGCCTGTTCACGGAGTTGTTAATGACACGTCCAGAAAGGTATTCGTATTTCAAGAGGTACAAGGTATCTTCTCTCAAATACAAGTCATCGGTAAGTTTCTGATAATTAGGGCCTTTCGCTGTTCTCAAGCGCGCATTCTCCTTGGCTAACTCTTCGTTAATGGATTGCAGTTTCAGGTACTCGGCAATTTCAGTACGTTTTTCGTAGAGGTTACCGGTTACCTGATTCGCACTGTGAACGAAGGTGGCGCGTTGGTAATTGTTATTGCGAATAAGTAGGGCAATGGCAGCCACTTCAAGGAGAAGAAACACCAAGAATATGTGGTAACGATAAATCAGTTGCCATAAGCTTCGCATGCTCCTCTTTTTCTTTTAGTGGTTACTCGCGCATGAGGAATTGGAACTTATCGATGTTCTTCAAAGCAATCGCGGTCCCTTTTGCCACCGCACGAAGTGGTTCTTCGGCAACGTGGACTGGGAGGCGTGTTTTTTGAGAAATACGTTTGTCAAGTCCTCTGAGCAACGCTCCTCCACCGGCGAGGTAGATTCCTGTTTTGTAGATATCTGCTGAAAGTTCAGGAGGAGTATTTTCCAAGCAACTTAGAATGGCCTCTTCAATCTTCGAGATACTTTTGTCTAGCGCATGAGCAATTTCACTGTAGGTCACGTGAATCTCTTTCGGAATTCCCGTCATCAAATCTCGTCCGCGCACGGCATAGTCTGCAGGCGGCTCATCAAGCTCTGGCAATGCTGCCCCAACCTCAATTTTGATTTGTTCAGCCGTACGTTCTCCAATGAGAATGTTGTGCTGCCTACGCATGTATTCTTCAATGTCTTGGGTGAATTCATCACCTGCAACACGGATATTTTTATCAGTTACAATTCCACCGAGAGCAATGACTGCAATTTCAGAGGTTCCACCACCGATATCAATAATCATGTTCCCCATCGGCTCTTCTACATCGATACCAATACCGATTGCTGCTGCCATCGGCTCGTGGATGAGGTAAACTTCTTTCGCTCCAGCGTGTTCCGCACTGTCTTTTACAGCTCGTTTTTCAACTTCGGTAATTCCTGAAGGAATGCAAATAACCATTCTGAGTGAAGGAGCGAACCATGATTTTCCTTTGCTGATCATCTTGATCATGCCTTTGATCATGTCCTCTGCCGACTGAAAATCTGCGATTACACCATCTTTCAATGGACGAATCGTCTTGATATTTTCGTGGGTCTTTCCGTGCATTTGCTGCGCTTGCCGACCAATGGCCACAGTCTTTTGTGTAGTTCGGTCTTTGGCAACGATAGACGGCTCGTCTACAACAACTTTGTCGTTGTAATAGATAATCGTATTGGCTGTTCCCAGGTCAATAGCGATCTCTTGCATGAAAAAATTAAACAACCCCATGGTGTTCCTTTATGGCTCTCGGTAAGTGGATAAGCACAAATATATACATTGGATTAGGCCGTAGGTCTGTTCCAAGAAAACGTACTTAACTTTCGATTGTTAGTGTTTAAAATGGCGGTATCCGGTGAAGTACATCGCCATGCTATTTTCGTTACAAAAATCAATACTCAATTGATCTTTCACCGAACCACCCGGTTGTACGACAGCATTCACTCCTTCGTTACATGCCAATTCAACACAGTCTGGAAATGGGAAGAAAGCATCTGATGCCATCACGGCTCCATTCAAATCAAAACCGAATAACTTGGCCTTGATAACAGCTTGTTTCAACGCATCTACACGTGATGTTTGCCCGGTTCCACTGGCCAATAATTGTCCGTTCTTTGCAAAGACAATCGTGTTTGATTTGGTGTGTTTTACCAATTTGTTGGCAAATACCAAATCGTCAATTTGTGTTTTTTCTGCCTCAGAAGTGGTTACAAGCTTGAATCCACTCGCTTCGTCGGTATGTTCGTTCCGGTCCTGAACAAGCATTCCATTCAAAATGGTTCTGCTTTGTGTCTTCGGCATCTCCCAACTTTTCTGAACAAGAATGATTCTGTTTTTCTTGCTCTTCAATGTTTCCAACGCATCCGCATCAAATGAAGGTGCTATGACTACCTCACAGAATAAATCATTCACTTGATCTGCCGTTGCCTTATCAATGCTCTTGTTTGAAATGAGAACGCCTCCAAAAGCAGAAACTGGATCTCCAGCCAACGCATCTTTGTATGCTTCTGCCAAGGTACTTCGTGTAGCCAGTCCGCACGCATTGTTGTGCTTCAGAATCGCAAACGTCGGTGCATCATCTTTGAACTCATTCATTAAATGAACAGCAGCATCAATGTCAAGAAGGTTGTTGTAGCTCAATGCTTTTCCATGTAGCTGGTCGAACATGCCGTCCAAATCCCCGAAGAAATAACCACGCTGGTGAGGATTCTCCCCATAACGTAACGCGGTTCCAGACTGATGACTTTCTTTCAGAATGACCGTGTCATCTTTGCAGAAATACTTGAAAATCATGGTGTCGTAATGAGAAGAAACGTTGAAGGCATCAGCCGCTAATTCTTGACGGTCTTCCATGCTTGTTTCGCCATTTCCTTCAACAAGCATGTTCAGCAAGCGCTGATATTTATCCATTGAAGCTACAATGACAACGTCTTTGTAGTTCTTCGCGGCAGCTCTAATCAACGAAATTCCACCAATGTCTACTTTTTCAATAATGTCTTCGTGACTTGCTCCGGAAGCAACAGTCGCTTCAAAAGGGTAGAGGTCAACAATCACCAAATCAATAGAAGGAATCTCAAACTCTTCCATTTGAGCTACATCGGAGTCCAAATCACGTCGGCCAAGAATTCCTCCGAACACCTTTGGATGCAAGGTCTTCACTCGACCTCCTAGGATGGAAGGATACGAAGTCAAATCTTCCACACGGTGCACCTTGGCTCCCATGCCTTCAATAGCCGTTTGGGTTCCCCCCGTGCTATAAATTTGAACTCTTAAGCGTTGTAATTCTGCTACAATAGGCTCCAATCCTTCTTTGTGAAATACAGAGATAAGTGCCGACTTAATTTTCTTTTGACCTGACATGTTAAGTTCTTCTGGAAATAGGGATAAATATCAAAGGGCAAAAGTAGTGTATCAATTGCCGTTATGAAAGCCTGTTGAAAGATTGTTTTTCATTGTTAATAGCCTGAATTTGATGCCAATTCATATTTGCCTTCTTTTTGGTTTTTTCGCCCGAAAAAAGGAGAAGAATAGTCCGCTTTTTGGCCTTCTTCAAAATGGTAAACGGCGCTGCGAAATGGCGAATGACCTCAGTTGCACAATGGTGATTCGTAACTTGCACAACATTACCAACCACTTCAAGCATGAAACTGTATCTGCGTCTACTTCAAGAAAGTTTCAAATTCGCCTGGCAAGCTATTGTTGCCAATAAGCTGCGAACCTTCTTGTCATTGCTTGGTGTAATGGTAGGAATCTTCCTCATTTCAATGGTGTTTACCGCATCAGATTCCATGGAGTCGTCGTTGCGTGATTCATTCAGCATGGTGAATGACGATGTGGTGTTTGTCAACAAATGGCCCTGGGGCCCGGAAGGAGAAGGAGAGTACCAATGGTGGGAATATTTCCAACGCAGACAGCCGTCTGAAAACGATATGGAGGACCTGCGCGACCGATTGGAAACGGCAAAGGCGGTTTCGTATCAAACGGGTGACATCGGTAATGCAGAGTTTCGAGGCAATGTGCGCGAGAATGTACAAATCGCTGGCGTGAGCGTTGACTACGAGAAATGTGTTGAAATCAACATCGACAAAGGAAGGTACTTCACAGACATCGAATTAAACACCGGAAGACCGCTCGTTGTAATTGGTCAAGAGATCACCGATATGCTTTTTCCCAATGGAGATCCCATCGGAAAAGAGCTCAAATTGAAAGGGTTGAAAGTAGAGATCATCGGGACCTTTGAGCGCGAAGGAACTTCACTCATTGGAAATGGGTTTGATGAGTTAGCCGTTATTCCTGCACCATTTGCTTCGCGAATCATCAACGTGAAACAAGTAGACTCATCTATTTTAGTAAAGGCGAAAGAAGGCGTTTCGAATGAGGAACTTAAGGATGAAATTGTCCAGCATTTCCGTTCCATTCGAAAAATTAACCCTAGAGACAAGAACGACTTCTCCATCAACGAAATGGGAATGTTGAGCGGATTCATTGATGGCATTTTCGGCACCGTAGAAATTGGAACGTGGTTCATCGGATTGTTTGCCATTCTTGTGGGATGTTTCTCCATTGCGAACATCATGTTCGTATCGGTAAGAGAACGGACGAAGATCATTGGAATTCAAAAGGCCCTTGGAGCGAAAAAAATGTTCATTCTTGGTCAATTCCTGTTCGAAGCGGTAGCCCTTTGCATTTTTGGAGCATTAATGGCTTTCGGTCTCATTGTGCTAATCACCTTTATTGTCAATGCCATTGATATAGGTATTCAATTGGAAGTTAGTGCTTATCGTTTTCTGATGGCCATGACTATAGCTGTGGTGTCAGGAATTATTGCCGGGATTTTCCCAGCTGCCAAAGCATCAGCTTTAGACCCGGTTGAGGCAATGCGTGGAAAGTAAAATGCCGAACCCATTGCTGGATTCGGCACTTCTATATATGGAAATTTGGGTTAGGTTAGTTTTTAGAGAACTCTTGACTATGCAAGATTTCTTGGTCGGTAGACATACTCATCGAGTACACTCCCGGATCCAGTGAACTAATATTCACCGTTGTTTGTCCAGTGTTCAATTGAGGCAATTGTTCTGTCATCACCAATTGACCGGTCAAACTGAAGATGGTCACAAGTACAGGCTCATCTACCGGCTCAGGACTTCCAATCATAATTTCTTGAGAAGTTATGAGAACGTCGAACGTTTGTACTGATTCACCTTCCATTTCAAACCCTGCCATGTCGCCAAGGTTGTCATTTCCGGTTGGTGTAATTCCGGTAACCACAATGATTCCTTCCGTTACTTCTTCGCACTGATCACTCTTAGCTGTTAAGGTAACAGTGTACATTCCAGCTTCCGTGTACGTGTGGGTTGGGTTGAAATTCAATGAATCTTGCGTTCCGTCTCCAAAATCCCACAACACTGAGGTGATGTTGGAAGAACATTGTTCTAAGAATGTAGCTGATTCTTCCTGAGAAAGTGAAATCTGAGGGTTTACGGCCACGAAGTCTGCAAAAATGGCATGGTCGTCACGCAAATCAGCGTTTTCAATTTCAATTTCAGTTCCACAATTTGAAAGTGCATGAATCATGTAAACACCGTACAATAAATCAGTGGTTGTTGAATCTCCTGAAATGGCATTTAAGGTTTGAACGCTTCCGTCTTCGTAAGAAGTCATGGTGATATCCCAAGTGAAGTCTTCAGAAGCGAAGAAACTAATGGTTCCGTCACTCTCTTGGTTACAAGACGCTGGCGTTGATGACATTTCCACAAATGGTTGCGGAGAGGCTTCTACCTGAACCATCGCAGTGGATGAGTTACAGTTGGCATCAGTGTTTTCTACCAAGACTTCGTAAAATCCAGGGGGTAGATCCTCTGCCGTGTCTGCGGTGAACAAGTTTTCAGTTTCTCTGAATACATTGCCCATTTCGTCTGTCCAAGTGAATGACCAAGGAGCCTCGCCGAATCCTTGTACGATCACAGACCCGTTGTCTGCTTCCGGACAACTTTCGTGGAACGGAGTGGCATCCACAGGCGCACTTACGTGCAATGCGAAACGATCTTCAGGCATGTCAGCGTCACACGTAAATGTGTAGCTGTCTCCCATGTTAAACGGATTCATGACGTTTAGCAGTCGGTCTTCCAGCTGCAGACAGATGTTGCCCTCGTAGCTATCAACCATCGTGTTGGTGAGGGTCAATTCTACATTTTCTCCTGGTCTAACCAAAAGGTTAATCACCATGTCTTCTTCGGGAACAGGAACCATGGTAATACTCATGGGTCTGTTTTCTGTTGAGTCCGGTACTGTTGCCAAGCTAGGTAAGGCAGGATTATTTCCGAAGAATTTATAGGCATCTAGATTGCTCTCAAAAGCAACATCTGCTCCGTAATGGAGACCTACTACTGTTTCGTCATATTTGTTTTGTTCGTCTGATTCCAATTTGATGCGAATCACAGATTGGGTGTCCATATCTTGACTTCTCATGAACACTCCAGAAGCATTTGATTTCGCCTTTTCTTTAATGGTAATTGCCGGGTTGGGCCCGTTTGCTTTTACCCAGAATGCTTGGAATGAGGCCACTCTGTTGTCTAGGGTTCCAACGCTGATTCCGTTGATGTAACTTCCATATTGGTTGTTGATAGGGTCGAAGGCGTAAATGGCATCATCTACGTCCGTTTTGTCCCAGCCCAACACATAATCCCAATCTATGGCAGAAGGGTATGGGTTGGCAATTAGGTTCCATCCATCGTTGTACGCATCCGTATTCGAAACCGTCTGCGTCAATGAGTAGGTCAAGTCCCCTTTGTGGAACGTTCCCTGCATATCGATGGTCGTACTGTTCGGGATGAAATAAACAAAGTATCCGCTGCTGTTTCCGATGACATCGGTAATGTTGTCAACGCTTACAAATCCTGAGTGCAAATCGCCCTCTGTAACCGTTTCATCATACACACGGATGTTACTCCAAGGGTCAGCCGCTGAAGGATAGGTCGGGTAATCTGAGCCTACAAATCCAGTGGTTGGAAAATCGTCATTCCATTGTTCGAATGTGGCATTCACAATAGGTGAACACATCATTCTCCAACTGCCAGGTCCTGCAGGGAAGTAGCGGTTGTACGTGATTTCCGTCCCAACAATTTCTGCTAAAGACTTGATTTCACCAATGCTGCCCGTTTGTTCGTCATCAGATAGCAAGGTTACTTCTTTCCCGTTCCAATCGAATACACCTGAGTTTGGCTGCATGGCCCCAACAAGGTTGATGTTGGTCATCAATTTGACGGTATCACTGGAACTAATTTTGAGTTCATTAAATGTTGGAATATTGTTGCCTTTGATGAGTTGAAGATCAGAACCGGCGAACCAGAATTTTCCTCTATTGACATCAATGGTTCCGTTGTTCACGAAGTCACCATAGATTTTCACCTGTCCCGAACTATTCGTGAATTCAATGCTAGAGTTTTCGTCTACCATTATGTTATTCACAGAAACAGTTTGCGCAAGTTCTGGTGGGTAATTTACAACTGCTATAAGCACGTTGGCCTGCGTCGGAGGAACTTCATTTCCTACCCAGTTGCCCGTGTTATTCCAGTCCGTGTCTAATTCTCCGTCCCAGACGTAATCGTTGAATTCGTTTTCACAAATAACATCTTCGGCTACTGTAATGGTAATTAATTGACTGCAAGAGACAGAAGAACCGTCAGGGGTTGCATAGGTCCAGGTTACCGTTGTTTCTCCGGCCCCGTAGGTTCCAGATGCATCTGCTGTGTTGTTAAAATCGTTTGTGAACTCAATGCACCCCGGAGCATCTCCATTTTGCCAAATGGTAGCTGCGTCGACGTTTATTAAGTTGGCGTTTCTTCCGTTACCTGAAGTGTCATTCAGCACACTTCCTGAGCCTTCTGTAAAATCATATTCTACTTGAAGGCCACTCACATCGCCTGCTGGGCAGAATTCAGAAGTCATCTCTGCAACCGTGAGGGCTTTGCTCCATATTCTGAAGCCGGCCATGTCGCCGTTGAAATAGTCATTTGGCCCAGTTGATCCGTTGTATGAAGTAGCTTCAGAACCTGTACCTACAAACCCATAACGGGTGGTGTTATTTCCTACTGTTGATCCACTTGTTGTGGAGATATCTAGTACCCCGTCAATATAAATCGCAACGGTTCCATCGTCATAAACTCCTGCCACATGGTGCCATTCGCCGTCATCAATTCGTGTTTCAGAGCCTAAATCGGTGATTCCAGTGTTGGTTTTTACACACCAACTAACTTCGCCTGTCGAGGCGCCATTTCCATCAATTCCCAATCTCCAATAGTCACTTCTATCAAATGAAGAGATGATTTGGTTGCTGCCATCTGAAGTTCGAATCCACGCCTCTACGGTGATTTCAGCCTGTGCTGTTGAGTAGTAGAAGTTTTCGACAGCGCCATAATCATTGCTGCCATCAAATGTCATGTAATTTCTTGTGTAGGTTTCTGCACTGCAACCTCCAGAAATTGTAGGTGCGGCAATGGAAATAATTTCTTCACAATCGTCTCCTGTGTCGGCCACCGTTTGGTCACCAGAACAAGTAAGCGTTGGTAATTCCCCTCCGGAATTGGCTATTGAAGCAATTCCAATAGAAGCTTCGCAACTAGATGCGTTCCATCTGGCAAGTACCGTATAAGTTCCAGCTGCTAAATTGGAGTAAGTAACACTTCCCACGTTATCATTCACTGCCGTTTCCCATGTACTTCCATTGTCCAATGAGAATTGAATTTGATCTTGAGAGCCATCGTCGCTAAATGAAAGTTGAATTTCACCATTGTCGAGATCGCATGATGCATCTGTTTCAATGAGGGTTGCTGAAGGCGGGGCTGAAACAACTACAGAAACTGTAATTGATGTTGACTCAGGAGCGTAATTGTTATCTGTTCCCGTCAATACATACGTGTAAGTACCGGGCGAAGAATGGTTAAAGGAAATCTCGGTCGAAGCCGTTGTTCCCGTTGTGTTGCTCAAGACAGAATAGTCTGTATTTCCTTGATCGTCCAAGGTAATCGTGACCGATTCACCTGGGTCCATTTCAATAAAGGCAAATGTTTGGCTAACTGCTGTACCTGAGCAGGTATAGAGGGTGTTGTCTGTAGGAAAACCTTGTGCCACAGGGGCCGCATTACCAGGTGTTGACGCGTCCATTTCGAAGCATTGGTTGTTCAACCATGCCACACCGTCATTGTCATCTGCTGGTCCGTCATAAGTGTCTTCTGCACCGTCAAATAACCCTAATTGTATGAAATTCACTCCATCTCCAAAATTCACGCCTACCGTTGCCGGAGTTCCTCCAAATCCACTGCTTCCTCCAGAAGCTGCTCCGGTTGTCCATCCCATCGTTCCGTATGCGAAACCAATGTTGTTCCCAACAGATAGAATCGGATCGGTACCATCTGTAATGACTACCTGAAAAGAATTTTCTAGGCCATCGCTATAACTAGAGTATGCGCTATACGGTCCCACGGCAACCCATGTCGCATAAAAGGCATGGTCATCTACGTAATACCAAACTTCGCCGTTGTCTAGACGCGTATCTACGTCGCCCCAGAAAGGTGCAATCATAGGGGTTGAAATAGGGAACCCATAAGGTGAGTGCCACCAATATCCATTGTCAAACGTGATGTTACCGTTGTTGTTCAGGTATACACTATTGTAGGCCGTTCCGTATAAATCAAACGTAAAAGGCAAACTGATTGGACCAACTGAACCGTCATCATTTGCGGTAAATTGTGTCCAAACGGCAGGGTCGAAATCTTGCCAGCAGTCTCCGTCTCTTTCTTCAGATTCTTCTACAATGGTTCGTACATCCAAGTATTCACCGTCGAACGGAACACTTACATCAGGCGCTTCAAGCTCACCTGCTTCTTTGGAAGCCTGCATGCCAGGTGTTGGCTCTGTGAATGTTGTTCCCGATTGAGAACTAAAATCTGTTGTTTGGTCAGATTGGGCAAATAGTGCCACTGCCGAAAGCAACAATAGGAAGGTGAGTACAATTAGTTTTGACCAAGAAGTCAAAGCACTGTTAAAGGTGGAGTTTATCCTTTTCATAGCGTGAATTAGATTGACCTCAGAAGGTTTTTTCCGAGGGGTTATCATTCACACTTACGCTATGAATTACGGATGGTTGGGGTAAAAAGTGCCTTTAGGAATTGTCTTACAACAGGCGCAGAAATAAATGAAAAAGCACTGTCAGATGCAGTGCTTTTCAATGGTTAAAATCCGATGCTAATTCCTAGTTGGATGGACCACATGTCCGTTCGTGTAGTGAGTCGTTCGAAATCAATTCGTCCTTCAGGATCCACTTCGATGGATTCACGGTCAACCAATTCAACTCCAGTGCCGCTCATGTTCGTGAACCTGCCTTCAATGGCAATGCCCTCTGAAAGCTTGACGCGCATACCAGCTCCCCAACCATAGGTCAAGGCAAAATCTCGATGTTGGTTATCGCGTGTTTCCGCTTCTTCGGTATCATCCACGGAAATGATGCTCACAGTAGAGAAACTTCTTCCACCGGCCGCAAATTCTGCATAGGGTTGAATTCGCCCGGTAAATGGACGTAACCGAATGATACCTGTTCCTGTGTAAATGTTGCTGTTTACGTTCAATGAGCCATTGCTGTAGATGTCGTCGCCTTCAAAATCGGTTCCTTGGTAAACATCAATGTCAGAATCCATTGTTCCACGGCTCAGCCATGAAAAGCCTACGCCATATTCAAGAGGTAACAGTCCTTCGCGTAGCAAAATTTGTCCGGCAATGCCCACGGGCACGCCATCAAAAGTGCTGTTGAATTGATTCATTGGGGTAGCTACTTCCAAACCAAAACTTAGTGTTGCAGAACTTTGGTTCCCGCGATTATTGCGAAAATTGTTCTGATCGTTTCTGTTCAGGTTTTGATCCTGAGTTTGCTGTCCAAATGAGATCACAGCAAAGCAAAGGCTAACAAATAAGAGGGAGAATTGCTTTGTCATGGTATTAGTGTTTCCCAAAGAAAGGCAACAAATGTGCCAAAGCATTCATTTGTAGTGAATTATTTGCGCACGCTCATTATTTCTTTGCCAAATGAAGTTACTACTTTCTGTAGTTCGTTGATCTTGAAAGGCTTGTGGACGAAGTGTCTCATGCCTGCATCATAACATTCCTGCTCGCTCTCTTTCATCACATTTGCAGTGAGTGCAATGATGATTGGCGGACGGGAGTTATTCAATAAGATCTCCTTGGTCGCTTGAATTCCATCCATCTCAGGCATGTGAATATCCATGAAGATGATGTCGTAATTACCTGCTAGGTGTTTTTGAATGGCGTCTTTGCCATTGACAGCAATATCAATTGAATAACCCATTTTATCGAATACAAAGTGCGCCAATCGTTGATTGATCACATTGTCTTCGGCAACCAAGATGCTCAATGGGAATTGGGTAGCCAAGTTCTCTGAAAGCTCCGGAGCAATCACCTCAATTTCTTCACTGGAGAAATCAATACTCAGTTGCGTTGGGAAGTGGAAAGTGAACGCACTTCCCTCTCCTAATTTGCTGGAGACTTCGATGTCTCCACCCATCAATTGGGCAAGTCGTTTGCAAATGGTTAATCCTAATCCAGTGCCTTCGTATTTTCTTGAAAGCGACGAATCTACTTGCGTGAACGAGTCAAACAAGGTGGCTAATTTGTTCTCGGGAATACCAAT
>JAQWQB010000071.1 GCA_029245065.1 Flavobacteriales bacterium
CATGTCATTTTTAGGGTACAAGGTGCGTTACGTGCGGAACATCACGGACGTTGGTCACTTAACCGGTGACAGCGATGAAGGTGAAGATAAAATTGCGAAGAAAGCGCGGCTTGATAATCTTGAACCAATGGAAGTAGTTCAAAAATACACGAATGACTTCCACGATGTTATGCGCATGTTCAACATTCTTTCTCCCTCTATCGAACCAACAGCTACAGGTCATATCGTTGAGCAAATTGAAATGATCAATGAGATCATTAAGAATGGTTTTGGTTATGAAGTAAACGGGAGTGTTTATTTCAGCGTCAAGAAGTTTAATGAAAAGTACGACTATGGAAAGCTGTCTGGAAGAAAGATAGAAGATCTTATTTCAAATACTCGAACACTAGACGGTCAAGATGAAAAAGAGGATGCACTTGATTTCGCCCTTTGGAAAAAAGCAGGACCTGAGCATTTAATGCAATGGTCATCTCCTTGGGGGAAAGGTTTTCCAGGATGGCACTTGGAATGCTCTGTGATGAGCACCAAATACCTTGGAAAGCAGTTTGACATTCACGGGGGCGGAATGGACCTTAAATTCCCGCATCACGAATGTGAAATCGCTCAGAATGTTGGCGCTTCAGGAATAGAGCCCGTTCGTTACTGGATGCATGGGAACATGCTTACCGTGAACGGCAGAAAGATGGCCAAGTCCGAAGGAAACGGATTTACCCCTGAAGAACTAGTAACCGGAAATCACAAGCTACTTGAACGTGGATACAGTGCCATGACCGTGCGGTTCTTCATGTTGCAATGCCACTATGCCAGCACGCTTGACTTCTCTAATGAAGCCCTTCAAGCTGGAGAAAAAGGCTTTCAGCGAATGGTTGAAGCCAAAAAGAACTTGGCTACATTGAAGGCTGGATCTGATTCAGAATTCGATGCAACTGCATGGACACAGCGTTGTTTCGATGCCATGAATGATGATTTTAATACACCAATCCTCATTTCAATCCTATTCGAAGGAGTAAAAGTGATCAATTCTGCTGCTGCCGGTAAGATTTCACTGGATCAGGCGACCATAGATATACTGAGCGAGACCTTTAATTCGTTCTTCTATGACGTTCTTGGGTTTCAAGATGAAGATTCAGGCTCAAATGACGATGAATTGGCTTCTGATCTGATGGAATTATTGATCTCTTTGAGAGCTGACGCGAAAGAAAACAAAGACTGGAGTACAGCTGATAAAATTCGCGATCAGTTAGCTGGAATGAAGGTTCAAATAAAAGATTCCAAAGACGGAACAACGTGGTCTCATGATGCATAAACTCCTCCCCTTGGTTCTCATCGTCTCGCTTTTTACAGCTTGCGTTGAAGACCAACCAACATCAAAGAAAATCGTTCAAAAACCTGAGAAGGTTGTTGACGTCCCTGTATTCAATGGCGACTCAGCTTATCAGTATGTGGCAGACCAAGTTGCTTTTGGTCCGCGTGTACCGAATACCTTGCCCCATTCAGAATGCGCGGTATACCTTCAAGAAAAACTCGCTTCATTTGGGGCGGAAGTGATTGTTCAGGAGGCCGTAGTGAGTGCGTTTGACGGAACTCCGTTGAACATGAAAAACATCATTGGCCAATTTGCTCCTGAGAAAAAGAAACGCGTTCTTTTGTACGCGCACTGGGACACCAGACCCTTTGCAGACAAAGATAGTGTGCGTGTTTCAGAGCCTATTGACGGGGCCAATGACGGCGGATCTGGAGTTGGCGTATTGCTCGAAGTAGCGCGCATCATCCAATCGCAACCGACAGATGTTGGAATAGACATCATCTTTTTTGATACTGAAGATTACGGAACGCCTGAGTGGGATGACTCTGGCGCCTACACCGACTGGTGTTTGGGAAGTCAATACTGGGCTGCTAACAAACATAAACCAGGCTACAGAGCTAAATACGGGATCTTGTTAGACATGGTAGGAGCTGAAAATGCCATTTTCAACAAAGAAGGAACATCGATGGCACTCTCTCCAAATGTGGTGAACAAGGTGTGGAAAGCAGCTCATAAACTGGGACATACTGACCTTTTCAGAGAAACGGTGACTCCTCAAACCATTGACGACAACTTTTTCGTTACCCAAGGTGCTGGCATTCCTTCTGCGAACATTGTTCACTACCACGTGAACGTGCTGCCGATGGGCTATGGAAGTTTTCACCACACCCACCAAGACAACATGGACATCATAAGCAAAGATGTGCTTGGAAAAGTAGGACAGACAGTACTTGAGGTCATTTACCACGAGTAATTAGCCTGCTATCAATTTCGCAGACTGCCTCAATAAACTTACAATGGCTTCATGAGGAACCTCTTCGGGCTGTTCTAAGTAGAGATGACGAACCCATTTGGTATCTCTATTTTGAAGAACGGCGAATTCATCGTGCAATTCTTTTCCTCGTACGAAGGCCAAATCAATCCCTTTATTTCGTTTCGAAATGTAGCAAATAGGCTTCCCTATGAAGTACATCGGGACCTTCCATTTGTACTGTTCATCTACGTTTGGGAGCGTTGAGAAAATGATTTCACGAACGAGCAAAGCAATGGAACGTTGTTGTTCGTCCATTGAAAGAATGTAGTCTTCAGCTCTATGATCCATGTTATCAACGTTCTAATGGTAAAATAAAGCCATCAGGCTCACATTTTCAAGACCGTTGAGAACTACATTTGATTACCTAGCACTTAACACATGCCATTAGATATTAAATTGCTTGCTCAAATTTGCGAAACACCTGGTGTACCTGGGTATGAAAAGCAAATCCGAGACCTGATTATCAAAGAAGTAACTCCGTTGGTAGACGATGTTTCAGTAGACAACATGGGAAATGTTGTGGCATTGAAGCGCGGAAAGGAACGAAAGAAAGTCATGATTGCCGCTCACATGGATGAGATTGGTTTCATGGTCACACACATTGACGACAATGGGTTCTGCAGATTCCATACCCTTGGAGGGTTCGACCCCAAAACGCTCACCTCTCAACGCGTAATCGTACATGGAAATAAAGAATTGGTTGGCGTAATGGGCTCTAAACCCATTCACATCATGTCTCCAGAAGAGCGCACCAAAGCACCTAAAATTTCTGATTATTTCATTGATCTTGGCATGCCAGCGGAAGAAGTGAAGCTACATGTCCCAATTGGTAGTCCTGTAACGAGAGATCGCGAACTTATTGAAATGGGTGACTGCGTGAATTGCAAGTCTATTGACAACAGAGTAAGTGTTTTCATTCTATTGGAAACGCTGCGCAAGTTGCAAGACGTCCCCTATGATGTTTACGCTGTATTTACTGTTCAAGAGGAAGTGGGCATTCGAGGTGCACAAGTAGCAACGCTTGCCATTCAGCCAGATATTGGCTTAGGTCTTGACACAACCATTGCCTTTGACACTCCTGGCGCCGGGGCTCATGAGAAAGTAACCACGTTGGGAAAAGGTACGGCCATTAAAATAATGGATGCCAGTGCCATTTGCGACCCACGAATGATTCAATTTCTCAAAAAAGTAGCTTCTGAAAAGAACATTCTTTGGCAACCAGAAATACTAACAGCGGGAGGAACAGACACTTCCGGAATTCAGCGAATGACAGCTGGAGGTGCCATTACAGGCGCCATTTCAATTCCAACTAGACATATCCATTCCGTTATTGAGATGGCCAATAAATCAGACATTGATGGAAGCATCCAACTACTTGTTGGCGCGTTGGAAATGATGGATCAATTAGAACAAACGCACTGATTTCAGAAAATTCCTACAAATACCCCATGCAGAATAACGTAACTTATTTCCCACCCTAACTTTAACAACAGTGATTCGATCTGCCGTCATCTGTTTGCTTTTTATGACAACGTTACTTGCGAACGCTGCGAGTGACCTTGCTTTGAAAACAGATTCAGCTTGGCAACATTCAGACTATCACTTGTTTCTGCAATTAACGGAATCTACCACTTCGAATGCAGACATTCTAAAGCGAGGTATAGCCCACCAATCACTTGAGCACCCGGTTCAAGCAATTCAAGCTTATAATATCGTTCTTCAGAACAGCAATGACGCAGCATTAAGGGGCGAGGCAGCTTACAATGCGGGAGAAGTCTATTTCGAACAAAAAAGCCTCTCTAAAGCCCTTGAGTATTACGCGATTTCACTCAAAGCATTTGAGCAAACCCAGGATCAAAAAGCTGCACTCAATGCGCAATTCAAAACGGCCATCATTCACGGGAAACGCGGAGAGAGTGAGATGTCCATGAAGTTGCTCAACACCATTCTTCGCAGGCCTCAATTGGATCCGATGCGCAAAGCGTTGGCACATGAAGAACTCGGAAAAGTATTCTTCGATGTGGTTGAAATGGATTCCGCTAGAACACACTACCAGAAGGCGAACTTGATTTACGAGCAGTACGGCATGCAAGAGGAGATTCTCCAAAACATTGAGTCCATTCTCTTGACCCTTTCGGTGGAAAAGAAAACGACCGAGGAGATCTTATTGGCGAAGGAGGCGGCAGACATGGCCATGCTTTCTGGCAGTCCAGAACAAACTGTTCGGTTCCTGTCTAGACTTTCATTCCACTTCAAAAAAGAAGCGAACTATTTCCAAGCATTGAGTTACTTGGAACTGGCTAAAAATTACCAGAAAGAGATTCCTTATCAACAAGAACTTCCACTTCTTTATGAACTGGCAGAACTGTATGATTTAGCTGAACGAGACACAGATGAACTCATCGCATTTTTGGATGCGAGTAACCTGGCGAAAACGAACGACGACCGATTCTGGCTTGAAATTATTGAACGACGAAAAGCCAATTTTTACGCGAGCAGAAACCGCTACGAAGATGCGTTCGCTTCCATGCAGATGGCAGACAGTTTGAATAAGCTCAATGCAGCGCAAGAAGTACGTCTTTTGAAGCGCGAACTTGGACGAGGAAAATTCGAGGACAAAGAGCGGGTGCAGTCGTTGGAAGATCTTCGAACGGTCGAGGAGATTTCAGAACGAAACACCCTCAAAAACGCGCTCATTATTGGCGTCATTTTCTTCACCATCGTTTTCATTCTGCTTTTCAGAGAGTTCTCGCAAAAGCGAAAACTGAGTAAGGTCCTTGAGTGGAAAGTTTACAAGCGAACGAGGGAATTGAGAAAGGCGAATAAGGAACTCAACACCTACATCTACAAATCATCCCACGACCTCAGAACACCACTGACCAGCATCAAAAGTTTGCTTCGTCTCTTAGAAAAAGAGGAGCACAATGCAAGCACGAAGAAGTATCTAGGGCTCATCCAATCTTGCACAGATCAGATGGACGATATCTTG
>JAQWQB010000079.1 GCA_029245065.1 Flavobacteriales bacterium
GGAATTCCAGGGCAAATCAACCCTTTTGGAATTGGTGGGTATCGACATAAACTCCCGGGTTTCTTCAACAAAACATTCGAGAATAATTTCTTGTTGGAAACGGAAGGATTCATTGACTACGGGTTTCGTAACGCAGATATCAAGGGGAATATAGGAGTAGGTCTTACCTACAAGCCTGAAAAATCAGTTCGGACTTTCGTACGCGTTGGAGATTTCTATGAAATGATCAACACGAGGGCCAGTATTGAGCAGATTTTTAGTCGAAGCAATTATGTGCGAACGCGAAATTACAGCATCGCTCAGCGAATGGAAATCTTCAATGGGCTTTATGGTGAGTTGACCTTGGATTATGCTGATCAAATTCCACTCAAAGACATTTCTTTCGCAGTGTGGTCCAATGAACTGTTTGGAGACTTGAATGAACCTTCCGATTTTGAGCGTTACACCAAAAGTGAGGTGCGCCTAGATTTGCTTTATCGAGTTGGGCAGAAGTATGTGTGGAAGTATGGAAAGAAGGTCATTCTTCCATCGAATAAACCAGTCATAAGTATGACCTACAGAAAAGGAGTGAAAGACCTTTTTGGCAGTGAGGTGGACTTTGATTTCCTTGAATTTGCTGCGGACCACGAGTGGAATATTGCGCGATGGGGGAAATCACATTGGCGTGTTTCGGCAGGATCTTTTGTCAATAAAAAGAAACTCCGTCTTCTTGAACACAAGTACTTCAGAGGCTCTGATCAAATTTTCTTTTCGGACCCTACTTTTTCTTTTCAGCTTCTCGGGCCAACGTTGTCAACTGCTGATGGGTACTTTCAGGCGAATTACCACCACCATTTTAATGGAACTATTTTAGGGAAAATCCCTTTTCTAAACCGGGCGAAGATTCATTTAGCGGCTGGAACAGGGACATTGCTTTTGGCTGGCGAAGACTTCGCTCATGCCGAGGTGTACGCAGGGATAGAACGCACTTTTCGAATCAAAGAGGAGCTATTTAGTTTCGGGCTTTATGGCGTGACCTCTGATAATAATTTGGAGAAGGCCAGTTACACCTTCAAAATCGGAATCAACTTCTTCAATACGTTTACCAACAAGTGGGATTATTGATTACAGGTCATTGTCACGTTCGCGCTGTTGCTGTCTGTAGAATCGGTAACGCTTCATGGCGGTTGCCTCAACGGCTTTCTGAATAGCCCAAATGACAAGGCCAATTAGTGCCATGATAACCATGATCCAAGTGAGCCAGTTCAATTCAACGGTTGAGAAAAGCGCTAAAACGATATTGAGCAGAAATACAAGAACCAACGTGCCTGCCATGACATACATGATTCGTTCTATTCGTTGTCGCTTAATGGTAGAGGACTCCCTTTGATGACGGTACTTTCGAACCTTGTCGTCCAGAACATTTCGCTCTTTACGCACACGCACTTTCTTTCGCACTTTCTGTTGCGAAGAATCAGGTGAAGGGTGGTCGTTTTCAGATGAACTTGTGCTCACAGGTCGTTTTCAGTTGTCTTTTAAGCAGTACGAATATCGGAAAAAATGAACTGTAGTCACAGATTCTTACGTCGTTTGTAGCCTTTGTCCTAAAGTTTAAGTCGAATTTCTGAAACTACTTTGGCACCGGAACGTTAACAGAGTCAAAATCTCTCTAAACCCACCCTCATGAAAAAAAATTTACTATTCGTTGGTCTGTCAATGTTTTTGACCCTATTCGCTTTTGGTCAACAAGACGGAGCCACAAAATTGTTACCCTCTGAAAGTGGAGGATTCCCAGGCTGTTTAACCTGTCGCTTGCAACTACGATGAATCAGCCGACTTTGATGACGGCTCATGTGAATTCCCTGGATGCTTGGACGAAGAAGCATTGAACTGCGACCCAGAAGCGACCATTGATAGTGAAGATTGCATTTATGAATGTGAACTTCCTGAGGCAAGCTTCGAAGTTGTTGGCTGCGATGAAAATGAATTCACAGTAGAGGTTTCGATCTCAGATCTTGGAAATGGCGCTCCTTACACGGTATCAAATTCAGTAAACGATGAAACACTAGTAATTGATGAAGAAGGTACCTTTGATGTAGCTGGTTTCCCAATTGGAGATGTAGTCGTTATTACGATTGAGTCTACCTTTGGAGACGTATGTACTGTGACTTCCACTGAACTTGGATGTCCATTCAGCATCGATGAAGAAAATCAACTTTCACTGAATGTATTCCCGAATCCGGCAAATGCAACACTGACGATCCAATCTTCAGGCAATGCATGGTCTTCCGTTCAAGTGATTGATTTGGCAGGACGAATTGTTAGAGACGAACAGATCATGCTCACTTCTACAGGAGTTGTGATTGAAACGTCTACGTTAGCAGAAGGGGATTACTTGGTGAGGATTACATCTGAAGGGTCCACGGTGACTGAGAAGGTGATGATTCAGCACTAAGAAAAGTATAAATAAAAAAGCCCTGATCGATGCACGGTCGGGGCTTTTTTTGTGCCTTATTTTTTGAGTGAAGCAAGGGCTTCGTCGATGTGTTTGTCAATATTCAATTGGGAACTGAACAGGTTGATGATGACTCCGTTTTTGTCAATCACGTAGGTCACCCTCCCTGGAATCAACCCGAATAAATTTGTCTTCACTCCAAACTGTTTGCGGACGGCATTGTTTTCGTCGGAAAGCAACGTGAAGGGAAGCCGGTGCTTGGCCTTGAAGTTTTTATGAGATTCAACTGAATCAGCACTAATGCCAATTACCTCCACTCCCAAGTCAGTAAAGTCTTCGAAGTGGTCTCTGAAAGAGCATGCTTCTTTTGTGCATCCAGGCGTATCATCTTTGGGGTAGAAATAGATCACTTTTGGTCCATCTAATTCAGATGCGCTAATCGAACGCGTTGTCCAGGAGTCATCTGTTGCTACAAACGACGGGATTGAATCTCCTTCCTTTAAACTCATTGTAAAATTCTTTAGAACTTGAACACTCCTGCGACCAAAAAGTTTCTTCCAGGTGCGGCTACTCCAGATGAGTAAGTTCGGTAGCGTTCGTCCGAAATGTTTTCCACCCCAGCTGAAAATGAAATGACGTCGCTCGCTCGGTAGAGTACATTTAGGTTGAACGTCTGCCAAGAAGGGGAGTAGGGGTTTCCGTTTTCATCTGCAGCATACAAGTAAGCTTTGTCTCGTTCCGTAACGGCTAGATCGTCATAGGAGATTTCAGCGTTGTATCTCCAGTTTAAGTCTACTCGAAAGCGAAGTTTGTTGTACGTTAATCCAACAAGTCCAAACGTTGGAGCGGCATGGCGAAGGGAAGAAATACTTCCGTCGTCCAACTCTTCTTCACCTTCTTGAAAAGACCATTTCGATGTAAGTGAAATAACGGGTGAAAAACGAATGTCTATTCCGGCCTGCAAACCAAAAACGGAGGCCTCTGCAGCATTTTGGATGGCTTGCACTTCACTCAGTTCCCCATCATACACCAAACTGTCTTGTCCGTTTAGTCTAAAAGGCCTTCTGACCAAAGCGTCCTGTAAAAAGGTGTAGAAACCGGTCAGATCAATTTTGATTTTTTCCTTGATGGTTTTGATGACACCTACTTCGCCACTCCACGCGTACTCAGGTTTCAAGTCAGCATTTGGAATCACTACTGCTCCAGGCTCGCTGTCAAACACCTTGGCGATGTCATCTATATTGGGAGCTCGGAAGCCAGTTGAAGCATTGGCTCTAAAAATCCAGTCTTTCCCAGGTCGATAAGAAGCGCCTAAACTGCCGTTCACAGCTTGTGGCGATGTTGAAATTGAGTTAATAGGAAGCGGGAAGAACGTTGAATCAAAATCGGCTTGAATGGATACAAATGAATACCGAAGCCCAGCTTGCGTAGATAGTTTCTTACTAGGGTCGAAGGTCCATGTGGCATAAGCCGCGGCTGAGTTCCATGAAGACCCATCCGGATACCGCGTGCTCAACGCAGAAAGCTCGCCCGTTTCGATGTCCTCATTCACGGCTGATGATGAAACCAAATTAGAAACGAGTTCGGCACCGTAGTAAATATTATGCTGTTCGTTCAACGCTTTTTCCAAGTCAACATTCAACGTGAAAACATCTACTTCTTCGTTTCGCTTTCTCAATGTTGTACTTTGGAAACGGCGGTCGTTTCTGCTTTCTTTAAATTGCTGGTAAGCACCAACGATGCGCATGTGGTCGCTCAAACGCGTAACTTTATCTTGGTTGGCATTAATGGTGTGCATTTGCCAAAACTGAGGTCCGTAATACCACTCAGCACTTCTAGGGGTGTCGCCATTGGTTTGAATCAAGCGGTCATAACGAGGAATGTCTGTTGTCGTGCTTACGTGCCCGCCATAGCTGAAAGTCCATTCTCTATTCGGTTTGAAGAACAGCTTTTGCATAACGTTCAACTGGTTGTACCCAGTAGAAACTTGTTGCTGGTTGTCTTCATTCGTTAAAATGCTGTCAACACCGTTAATTCGCTCTACGTAAGTATTCCTCAAATAATCATCCGGACCGTTCGATCCCATGCTTAAATCGCCAAATGTTGAATAGGTAATGCTTGTAGAAGACCCAATTTTCTTGAAACCGAAATGGAAGTCTGCATGCGAAGTCAACTCATTGCTTGCGCTGGAATACCTAGTGGAAGCAGAGCCTGAAATAATGGCTTTATCTGTAGAAGATAGTCTTGGTGTTGCAGTTGAAAAGTTCATGACTCCACCAAGGGCATCGCTACCATAAATAACGGAACCGGGCCCATAGATGATTTCTGTTCGCGAAATGGACAACGGGTCAATGGCAATCACATTCTGGAGATTCCCGCTTCTAAAAATAGCGTTGTTCATCCGAACTCCATCTACCGTAATAAGCACCCTGTTAGCGGCAAACCCTCTAATCATTGGGCTGCCGCCTCCCATTTGACTTTTTGGATGAAGATGTATCCTGTGCTACCGAGTAAATCTGCACTGGTCTGGGGCTGCCTCACTTTGATGTCATTTGGTTTAATGACCGAAATCTTGTTAGGCACATCGGTTACTTTCTTCTCCCACCGGGTGGTTGAAATCACTACTTCGTCTAGCGGAAAAGTGGACTGTGTTAAAACGATGTTGTATTCAGAAAGCGCCAATTCCTTTTTATCCAAGTCCAAACGCTGGTAGCCGATGGCTATGAACGTGACTTTTTCGGCCCCTTTCAATAAATCGATATTCGCCTGCCCCATAGGATCTGTAACCACGAAGTTCTGAGAAGAAATATCGAGAATGGTAACAGCCTCAAGCGGTTCGAGCGTCTGAGCATCGCGAATGGTGATGGTTTGTGACCATCCAACCAAGGTTGCGAATAGAAAAATACATACGAGAAGCCTCTTGAGCATACGGGTAAATTGACTGGACTTCAGACACAAAAACCGCGCCAGTAAATACAGTTCGTCAATAAGTTTGCGAAGGTGCACAATTAAACTTCAAACCGCAAAAACCGATTCTTATACTTCGCTTTCCAAGGTTTGGACGAAATCGTGAGAAATGGTATTGATTTACATAGTATCTTATGGCACCTAAATATTGGAAAATGAGAAAATTGCTACTATTAGCCATGTCATCAATCATGGCCCTCCCTGGGCTTGCACAGAGTGATATTGAATATTACCAAGACCCATACGAAGTGCGACTTGACTTCGGAAAACCTGGAAATCCTGATCCAATTGTTCAGCAACAGCTTCGCGAAGCTGGAGCTTGGAGAACATTTAGCCAAACACATGATGGCTGGTATGCTATCATGAGCGAAACGCACGGAAACCCTCAGCGTGCTTGGGGAACCCCAATTGACGTGCAAGGAGCTTCAATCGTAGACAAGTCTGAGTGGCTTATTGCGAATGAGTTAGGCGGTTTTGGTATCTCTGCAGACTACCTAAGTGCTCCGTTTACTTCGGCTTCGAAGAAACATGAGCGTGTTCGTTATAAGCAAATTGTTAGCGGACTGGAAGTGCTTCAGTCGGAAATCGTATTCAAATTCCATCAAGGAAGACTGAACATGATGGGCTTGAATTTCTATCCTACAGCCGCTGTGCCAGAAGGAAATGAGTTGAGCGAAGAACAAACCATTGCTGCGGCAACAAATGGTGTTGTTTTGAACCTAATGGAAACATCATTCGAAGGACAGTACTTATTGCCAACACAAGAAGGAAACAATGTAATCTTCCACTTGGTAAATAAAATTGTTGTCGACGGATACGAAGGAACAGTTCCTAAAAAGTACAACACACTAGTTGACGCGCAAACAGGAGAAGTAATGATGCGCCAAAACATGGTGGTTCATATTGATCCAACAGATCCAGCAAAGAAAAAGAAGAAGGTACTTCCGATGGGAATGGCACAAGTAGTGTCTGGCCAAACAGTGGGTACCATCTTGGAAGAAAATGTATTCGGTGTTGAAGAAGAACTCGGACTAGGCTACCTCAATTTTGAATTGGATGGTCAAGCAGTTACTTCTGATGTAGATGGAAACTTTATTACCAACATTACTGGACCGGTTGCGGGAGATTTCGCATTGAGTGGACAGTGGTCAACCATTTATACCGCTGGTGTTACACCATCATTTTCCATGACGGTGGAAGATGGATACACTGAAATTAGTTTTGATGACGCGGCTACTTTGCGCGAGTTGAGTGCCTACAATTCGGTGAATACCATTCATGATCACATGAAGATCTGGCTTCCAGACTTCACTGGTCTAGATGAGTCATTGACCACAAACATTGATGTTGAAGGAGAATGCAATGCATTTTATGATGGAGGGTCAATTAACTTCTATCCTGATGGAGGAGGTTGTAATCCAACGTCTTTATTGTCTGATGTTGTTTACCATGAGTACGGACACGGAATTAACGGAAGATACTACCAGTCTCAAGGAGCAAACTTCAACAACGGAGCAATGAACGAAGGCTACGCTGATTTCTGGGGACTTTCATTGACGGATTCACCACTTCTTGGTGTTGGTTTTTATGATGATCAAGATGGTCCACTTCGTAGATATGACATTGACCCTAAAATTTATCCAGAAGACCTAATTGGTCAAGTGCACAATGACGGTGAAATTATCTGTGGCGCATGGTGGGACTCTCACGTGCTCATGGGAGGAGATTGGAATGTAACAATGGAACTTTTCATTGAAACGTATGACGGCTTGCAAGCAACTGCTCAAAACGGAGCGGAAGGGAATGCCTACACAAACGTTCTTCTCGACCTTCTACAGGCTGATGATGACGACGGAGATTTGAACAATGGAACGCCAAACGGAATCGCCATCATTGAAGGCTTCGATATCCATGGTATTACCTTGTTCAGCTATGCTGAGATCGAACACGATCCAATTGAGTTTGCTAACGCCGAAGAAGAAATTGTTTTGGTGGCAGATGCAGACATCGTTTTCCCATTTGGTCAATACTTTGAAAGCGTAAATGTATTCTACAGAACAGAAGCAGGTGCTGATTGGAACGTTGCGGCAATGGATGAGGTAGACAATGAGTTTACTTATACCGTTACAGGACAAGACGCAATGACGGTAGTTGAATACTACTTTGCGATTTCGGATGTTTTCGAAGGAGTTTCAGCAGTTTCGCCTGTAGCAGCGAATAGCGAGGCGTATCCAAACCTACCGTTCTTTACGTTGGTAGGAGTGACTCCAGTAAAAGTGCATGATTCGGATGATTTCTCTGACTTCGGTTCTTGGGACCTAGGAGTACCTGGTGACCTTGCAATTACAGGAGAATGGGAAGATGCTACACCTGTGGGTTCAACTACCGATGGGGGAGATCCTGTAGCTCCTAGTGAAAACCACACGGATGTATTTGGAGGTTCTTGTTTCTTGACGGGAGTTTCACCAGGTACCGATGGAGGTATTGGAGCGAACGATGTAGATGGTGGGCACACAACGCTGCTTTCACCGGTGATTGACCTCTCTGAATATGAAGAACCTGTATTGGCATACTGGAGATGGTATGTAAACGGTCCGGCTGGAGGTGCAAACCCTGGAAGTGACTGGTGGCAAGTTGAGGTTTCTGATGATGGAGGTTCCAACTGGGTTTACCTAGAGAATACACTGACTCAAGATATTTCTTGGAGAAGAAACGCATTCAAAGTGAGCGAATATGTTGACGTTACCTCATCTTTCCAAATCAGATTCATTGCTTCGGATTCAACTTTTGTTGGAGAGAACCTTGATGGAGGAAGTTTGGTTGAAGGTGCGGTAGATGACATCGTACTGTATGATATTGATCCAGGAGACAATGTTGCTGAAACAGCGCAAATCGAATTAAATGCATTTCCGAACCCTACCAACGGAGTTCTAAATGTATCGATCTCACAAATTGGTGGAAGACTAGAAGTAGTTGACGCAACCGGAAGATTAGTAAAACAAGCAGGAGTTGTAACAACTTCAACTACCCAGCTTGGCGTAGGCGATTTGCCTGCAGGACATTACTTCCTAAAGTACTACTTAGAAGATACCGTTGTTCGAACGGTGGTGTTCCAAGTGAATTAATTTTAAGCATAACTTATTGAAAAAGAGGGGTCTAAATTTGACCTCTCTTTTTTTTTGCCTTTTTTGTAACCTCTTCGTATGATCCCCGTATCCTTTAATAAGAGTTTTCATGTGCTAAGCACATACACATTTAGAGCAAACATTTTGGTTAAGGAAAAGGTCTCAGAGGCGTCTGAGACTTTTTTCATTTTAAATGGTTTTGTCAGACAATTCCCATAAGATATTACCTGTAGCTTCCTACAGCGACTTCAAGATCCGTGTTATAGTTTTACTAACAGAAGGCTACGGTCTTCGACTTAATGTTTTCTATCCATTCAGATGAAAACGCAAAGGTTAATAGTAGTTAAGTATTTAAGTTAATTTGGTTAAGGTAGAAAGTCTCGGAAACGTCCGAGACTTTCTTGTTTTTAAACAACGTTTTCGAATTAAGGTTTTTTAACCCGTAAGACGATTCGTACAGACACTATAGGACGTTAGATTACGTTTAATACATGTAGGGTAACCTACATTTGAATTGTACAAATAGCACAGAGCTTTTTCAGGCGCCTCTGAGCGCCAGTAGATTAAAGTTTTAGTAGTTAAGTTATTTAGTATTTTGGTTAAGGTTAAGGCAAAGTCCCGGAAACGTCCGGGACTTTCGCTTTTAAACCAATTCCAGCGTCTCTTTGAGTACCCAGCCGATGTTGCCATTGGCCAGCTTAATTTCTACCCAACCTTCGGTTTCTTGGAGCACATTCACTTTGGTTCCTTCATGAAGTAGAAAAGCATCTTTCTCTCCGCTATTCGGCCCAGTCTTGACGTCAACTTTCGGGGCGAGAATGATGCCCGTCGTATTCTTGAGAATATTGTTGTAAGTGGACCTCGCTAAACCATATCCTAAGAAGCTCACCAAAATAACAAAGCACCCCAATACGAACAGAATTCGCTTGGCATTCTTTTTAGATGACCAAAGTCCCCATGCGGCCAAAGCCAGTCCAACGAAGGTGAGGATCAAAGTGAGATAAGTCCAAAGCGTCAGTCGTTTGGTGGCTGTAACAATTCCCCAAGCGTCTTCAACGCCCAGGTTAGGAAGTTCTTCTATGCGGTCTTTAATCTTGCTGTTGGCAATGGCTAAGTTGGCCAATAGGTCGGCATCCGTAGGGTTGATTTTCTTGGCTCTTTCGTAGTAAAGAATGCTTTCACCCAACTTGTTTGCTTTGTAAGCCGCGTTCCCTGTGTTGAAATAGAGTTCGAAATTAGAATAGGTTTTAGCAAGGCTTG
>JAQWQB010000088.1 GCA_029245065.1 Flavobacteriales bacterium
ACAGAACGGATTACAGCACTGCTGAGCTAGAAAGCGGAATGTACACAGTACGTTTATCATCACTTAACCACGCTGATTACCAAAAGCTAGTGGTTACTAAGTAAGACTTAGAATACACCTATATAAAAAGAGGCTTCAACATCTGTTGAAGCCTCTTTTGCTTTTAAATGGCTTTTGATTGCTTCTTTTTTTAATAGGAAGCACGCAAGCGGAGCTTCCCTGTCTGGAGGCTTAAATCAAATCCTTTTAGCCCCGCTTGCGTGCATCCGCATTTCGCCCCGCTTGTCATCAAATTTTCTTTCATGGCCTTCAGATTTATTCTAACGGGCATAAAATTTCATTGAACGGCCGTCAAATTTTCTTTCCCCGACACGGATGCCCCGCTTGCGTGCATCCAGGTTGCTCCGCTAGCGTGTCAATCAGCCTTTTCGAGTGCGCTGATACCATTTGATGGCAACAGTAAGGAGAATGGCAGCCCCTAAGATCCCAATCAACCCTTGAACCCATCCAAGCGCATTACGCTGAATGATCAAGAAGATAATAGCAATTAGAATTACGGTAGGTACTTCGTTGATAAAGCGAAGTTGAATAGAAGATGGCAACGATGTATTTGCCTGGAATCGCTTAAAAAGAAGATGGAGATAAACTTGGTAACCAAGAAGGAGACCAACAAAAACAAGTTTAACCTGCATATACGGCTGGTTGAGTAGCTCTGTGTTGAGTCCAAGCAGTGTGAATGCAAATAGGGAACAGAGAATAGCAGAAGGCCAAGCAATAGCATACCAAAGTCTTTTCTGCATCAGCTGAAACTGAGGCACTAGAATAGCACGTTCCGCTTCAGGTTTGTCGTTTGCTTCGCGATGGTATACATAGAGTCTAACGATGTAAAAAAGCCCAGCAAACCACGTTACCATAAAGATAAGGTGCAGCGCTTTGATTGTTGTATAGTATTCCATCATAAGACAAAATTAACAAGAGAAGGGGTTAAGACCCCCATTCAATTCATCTATCTTTGCGAAAAATTCGAAACATGCAGGTTCAACGTAAGGCTTCAGAGACCAAAGCAAACTCATCTAAGATTGTACTTCCCAATGATACCAACACATTAGGGAACTTAATGGGAGGTCAACTACTTAATTGGATGGATATCACCGCTGCTATTTCGGCTCATCGTCATTGCCGAAGAGTGGTAGTAACCGCGGCTGTCAACAATGTTTCGTTTGACCACCCCATCAAACTCGGAGACATCGTGTCCATTGAATCCAAAGTTTCTCGGGCATTTACTTCTTCAATGGAGGTATACCTTGATGTGTTCGTAGAAGATCATACTACAGGGAAGCGTAAAAAATGCAACGAGGCAATCTATACGTTCGTGGCTGTAGATCAGGTTGGGGCTGCAATTCAAGTTCCCCAGTTAGTTCCTGAGTCGGAGGAAGAAATTGAACGATACAACAGCGCGTTGAGGAGAAGACAGTTGTCGTTGATTTTGGGTGGCAGAATGAAGCCAGAAGAAGCGACGGAATTACGAAAGCTATTTACCGCTTAATGGACTCCAATCAAAGGAGTTTTTTGACAGCCGCTGAGATTTGATCGCCGGTTACGTGGGTGATGCATCTATTCGCCTCGCCATACTTACATTTGTTTCCTAGCTTAGAACAAGGGCGTTTGTCTAATTCAACTGGTTCTACCACAATGCTGTCTGGATGCGGACGGTATGCCGACATCCCTAATGAAGGAGTTGTGCATCCCCAAACGCTGACTAGTTTTTTGCCAAAGGCAGCTGCAATGTGCATCATTCCAGTATCAGCGGCAACAACTACACTGGCTTGCTTGATTAAAGAAGCTGAGCCGTGTATGCTATGTTTTCCAGCAGCGTTAAAAACCCGGTTCGGAAAACGTTCGGCGAGCAACGCTCCTTGCTCCATGTCATCTTTCCCTCCAATAAGAATGATGTCTTCCTCCAGGGCAGCGCAAACATCTTCGACCTGACTGGCTGTCATTTTCTTGCCAATGTGAGCAGCCCCTAATGCAATGGCTACAAATGGAGCAGAAGAATAGGTAGATGCTTTCACTTCTTCTTTTTCGGGAACGTAATAGTCCAACCCTTTGCCATCATCTTCCATCCCGAAAAGACGAACGGTATCTAGGTACCTTTTGACAATGTGAGCGTCCTGTAGGTTGTCTTTTCCAAAACGGACCAACAACCATTTGTCCCAATTGCGCTTGTTGAGGGTAAAGTCAAGTGCCTTTAAGCTCCTTTTTACCATCGATGAGCGAACATTTTTGTGAAGATCCACGACATAATCAAAATGCAATTCTTTGAGGGTAGCGTCAATTTCAGCAGTTGCTTTTTCAATGGTATGAATGCGGTCAACATGTGGATTGGCCTCTAAGAGTCCGCCAAATTGCTTCTTTGTCAAAAAATGAATTTCAGGCGAAGGTTCCATTTGCTCTTTCAATACGCGAAAAACGGGCGTAGTAAGCACAATGTCTCCAATGGATGAAAAACGAATGACAAGAATTTTCGGTTGATCAGACATAAGGCGCTAAATTATACAATTCGTGCTGAGTGCATTCGTACTTTTGCAGCATGTTTATAATAGATACCCATACACATCTTTATTTAGAGCAGTTTGACGAAGATCGAGCTGAAGTAATGGCTCGTGCCGAAGAAGCCGATGTGAAATTGATGCTTTTGCCAAACATCGACGTAGAAAGCATTCCCGCCGTCAAAAAAATGATGACTGAATACCCAGCGCATGTAAAAGGTATGATGGGGTTGCACCCTTGTTCAGTGAAGCCAGGTTTTGAGAAGGAACTGGACATCATAGAGGCTGAATTACGCACTGGTGACTATGTGGCTGTTGGTGAAATGGGACTCGACCTTTATTGGGAAAAAGGGTTTCTTGACCAGCAAATTGAAGCGTTTAAGCAACAAGTTGAATGGGCGAAGGAGCTCAGCTTACCAGTGGTCTTGCACGTTCGTGATGCGTTTGATGAATCGCTGGATTTATTGGATGAAATCAACGATGACCGATTGACGGGTGTGTTTCACTGCTTTACGGGGGGCAAAAAAGAAATAGCGCGCATCAATGAATATGGCAATTTCTACTACGGAATGGGAGGCGTGACAACTTTCAAGAAAGCCGGATTGGACCAAGTGATTCCGCTATTGCCTTCAGATAAAATCATTCTTGAAACAGACAGTCCTTATCTAGCGCCAACTCCTTTCCGAGGGAAGCGAAATGAAAGCGCTTACACCAAGATCGTTGCGCAGCGTGTTGCCGATGTATTGGAAGTTTCCATTGATAAAGTAGCAGAGCAGACAACGGTAAATGCGAAGCGATTGTTTAACCTGAGTTGATTTTAGCATCTTTACGTCAAATCATTTGCACATGAGACGATCCGTTTTAGTCATCTATACAGGAGGAACCATTGGAATGGTCGAAGATCCAGCAACTGGGGCGTTGGTGCCTTTTGATTTTGCTGCGTTGAAAAAGCATGTGCCAGAATTGGAAAGATTGGACTTGGAGGTGGAGTCCATTGCGTTCGATACACCCATCGATTCATCAGATATTGAAATTCACCAATGGCAAGCGCTGGCTGGTGTTATTGAAGCGAATTACGAAAAGCACAACGGTTTCGTTGTATTGCATGGCACAGATACCATGGCGTTTTCGGCTTCAGCTCTGAGTTTTATGCTCGAGGGGTTGAACAAGCCGGTGGTGTTCACAGGGAGTCAGTTGCCCATTGATACAGTTCGCACAGACGGACGAGAAAACCTGGTTACGGCGGTGCAAATTGCAGGCATGGAGCGAAATGGTGAACCTTGTTTGCAAGAAGTGGCTATTTATTTCGGCTCTCAATTGCTTAGAGGAAACCGCACCCACAAGTACTCCTCGGAAGATTTCTACGCGTTTAGAAGTCCCAACTATTCACCGTTGGCTGAAGTTGGAATCCACATCGATCTCAACACAGTTCGAATGTTAAAGCCCAAAGGGACTTTTAAAGTGTATGATCAAATGGAAAATAACATCGCCGTATTGAAGCTATTTCCAGGGATTACGAAAGAGGTTGTTCAACAGATTTGTGGGGCGAAAAACATAAAAGGACTCCTTATTGAAACATTTGGTTCTGGAAATGCACCAACAAAAGAGTGGTTCTTAAACGAAATTCAACATGTTATTCAACGTGGAGTAACAGTAGTGAATGTGACCCAATGCAATGATGGTTTTGTAGAGCAAGGAAGGTACGCAAGCAGTCGGGGTTTTGCAGCAATGGGGGTGCTTTCGGCAGCAGACATGACTTTTGAGGCGGCGCTGACGAAATTGATGCACGTATTAAGTTATTGTAAAGACGAAGATGCGATTGCCAAGGGATTTTTAGAGGATAAGCGAGGCGAATTAACCACATTCTCTTCACTCGTATAAGAATACGGTCCTTTGACCAAGTAATTGGTTGTAGTTCTCTTGCTTTTTTTCGTAATTTGCCGCCCACTTGAGGAAGACAAGATGAACCATTCAGCTAGCGAACGTCTCTCTCTGTGGAATACGGAGAGGTGGCCGAGTGGCTTAAGGCGCACGCCTGGAAAGCGTGTTTCCCGCAAGGGATCCAGGGTTCGAATCCCTGTCTCTCCGCAAGATTTGAAAGTGCTGTTCATTGTGAATAGAACTGTAATAAAAGGCAAGTATTTGATTAGGGTACTTGTGCAATAGAATGCGATATTAGCGTTCTAGTTTTGAATCGAAATTGAAATAACGATTATACAAGAGAAGTAAACTCAATTTAAGCACCATGAAAAAACTGCTTGCTTTAGTAGCCGTCCTAGGAATGTTCACATTCGGATCGGTAACCGCACAATCAGAAGTCGAAAACGCCGCAAATGCTGCAGGCGAACAAATCGAAAACACCGCAGAGAATATTGCTGAAGGGGCAACCGAAATGGTTGATTCGTTGCAATCAGCTGCAGGAGAAGCTGCAGAGGCAGTTGAAGAAAACGTAGAAGAAGCTGCTGCAACCATGGCCGATGCCATTGAAGCAGATGCTGACGAAGCGACGGAAAAGAAAGAGGTGAAAGGATTGCACCAAACAGTGAAGAAGTACTTCATTGAAGGGGGCGCAGGATTCATGGCACTTGTATTGATTTGTTTGATCTTCGGTCTTGCACTGTGTATCGAGCGTATCATTTACTTGAACATGGCTACAACAAACTCTGAAAAACTACTCGTTAAAGTAGAAGACGCGCTCCGTTCTGGTGGTGTAGATGCTGCAAAAGACGTTTGTAGAAACACAAGAGGTCCTGTTGCAAGTATCTTCTACCAAGGGCTTGACCGTTCAAGCGGTGAGTTCGATGAGATGGCGAAGGCTATTGAAGATTACGGTTCAGTTGAAATGAGCAAGTTGGAAAGAGGTCTTTCTTGGATTTCACTTTTCATCGCACTAGCACCAATGCTTGGGTTCATGGGAACGGTAATCGGTATGATCTCTGCCTTCGATAAGATTGCTGAGGCCAACACCATTAACGCATCTATTGTAGCCG
>JAQWQB010000091.1 GCA_029245065.1 Flavobacteriales bacterium
GAAAAACTCAGCGGCAAGCAACGGAGCTATGAGCACCCCGCGCGTCCCCAAGCCATTAAACGTATATAGATTGGGAGCTAGCGCACCGATAAGAGGACGCCTGTCTTTCACTGTTGGACGAAGTCCGGCGATGTGTTTAACCACCTTGACCTCAGAATGCAGCATAGCACCGACTTTATCTAGTAACATCTGCTTGGAGGTCGCAGACAAGTTCAATGAGTCGTCTCTCCAATCATACGTGGCGCCCAGTTTGAACTTTCCTTCTCCAAAAGGAAGCAGCCACTTTCCGTTGTTGAGGGTGGCCTTCGCATCGTGTTCATCGACCTGTACATCTAAAACTTCTCCTTTGTTGGTCTGCAGCGGCAAGCCTTCCATTGCCTTCAGTTGCCTACCGGCGGTTCCTACTGCCAGCACCACATGCTTTGCTTGAATGCCCTCGTATTGATATCCAGCTTCAATAGGTTGGAGCTTGTCTTCGTCAAATGAGGTTTCTACGAGCGCTCCATCTTCTGAGAGCCACTCTCTCGTTGCTTCCAGGAAAACGGGTAGTTTCACAAATCCGGCACGCGGCACTACCCCATAGCCGAACGGAGCATCTACATAAGGTGGAACTGCTTCCGTTCCTTCTGCAATCCACGGAGCACCTTCATTGAGGCGTTTTCGCCATAAATCTGCATATTCTTGATTTGGAAAGATGCGCCAAACGGGAAGTTGATGGAAGAAGGACGTCCCCAGCGTTTTTTCATACCTCGGGTACGCCTCATGAATGGCCTCCATGCACGCTTCATCTCGCCAAACGGGAATGATTTTCCTGAAACTAACTGGATTCCACATGCCAGCCGCTACTGTTGAGGCAGCGGTTTTCCACCCGTTGTCTATAACAGCAATAGAAAGCCCCCTTTTACGGGCTTCATGGGCCAACACAGAACCAGCAAGTCCTTGTCCTACAATAAGCAGGTCAACTATCATTGGTTATTTGATCACACCAAGCTCCTTGGCAACTTTTTCAAACGCGTTGATCGCTTTATCAAGTTGCGCTTGTGTGTGAGCTGCACTTAATTGAACGCGAATTCTTGCTTGGTCTTTGGGCACTACAGGATAGAAGAAGCCGATCACGTAAATTCCTTCGTCAAGCAATTTGTTCGCCATGACTTGAGAAAGCTTCGCATCGTAAAGCATTACGGGCACAATAGCCGACTCACCGTCTTTGAAATCGAGTCCAATTCGACGAAGGCCATCTTTGAAATAGTTGGTATTCCATTCCAGCTTATCGCGCAATTCAGTTGAACCATCTAGCAATTCAAAAACAGCAATAGAAGCTCCTACAATGGATGGGGCCAATGAATTTGAGAACAAGTACGGACGTGAACGTTGACGAAGCATCTCAATGATTTCTTTTCGTCCGGTTGTGAACCCTCCCATGGCTCCACCGAGCGCTTTTCCAAGAGTTCCTGTGATGATATCTACTCTGCCAAGGACATTCTTCAATTCAACAGAACCTCTTCCTGTTTTCCCAATAAAACCGGTAGCATGGCATTCGTCTACCATCACCAAAGCATCGTATTGATCTGCGAGGTCACAGATTTTATCTAGCTGAGCAACATATCCGTCCATAGAGAACACACCATCTGTAACGATGATTTTGAAACGAGCTCCCTCAGCAGCCTTTAATTGTTCTTCCAAATCGGCCATGTCGTTGTTCGCATAGCGGAAACGAGCTGCCTTACAAAGACGCACACCGTCAATAATACTGGCATGGTTTAACGAGTCAGAAATGATGGCATCTTCTTTTCCTAAGAGTGGTTCAAAAACACCTCCATTGGCGTCAAAAGCTGCAGCGTAAAGAATGGTGTCTTCGGTATGAAGGAAATCAGCAATCTTTTGTTCTAGTGTTTTATGGATGTCCTGTGTTCCGCAGATGAAGCGAACAGATGACATTCCAAAACCATGTGTATCGGTAGCGTTTTTTGCAGCCTCTACCACCTTTGGATGCGATGATAGACCGAGGTAGTTATTTGCACAAAAGTTCAGTACCGTTTCACCTGTTGACACCGTAATTTCTGCATCTTGAGGTGAGGTAATGATTCGCTCGTGCTTGAATAAACCAGCATCCTCAATGTTCTTCAGTTCTTTTTGAAGTTCTTCTTTTAGCTTTCCGTACATGGCTTCGTTTTATGTGGTGCGAAGGTAGCAAGGAATATGCAAATGCTCACGCAAAAGAAAGGGTGGTGGCAAACTCTGTTACTTCAAGTTTCATTGGCTGGCCGAATGGCAAACTCAGATTCGGCGCATCGTGTCCAGATGCAAAGCCCAAGCACACGGGAATTCCTAAATTTTTGAAGTGTTCCGAACAGATCTCATAGACCGACTTCCCAAATGGATTATCAGCGGAAAAACCAAATTCCTTGGTGTTGTCTCGCATGTCCGAAAACTGACCCAACACCACTCCTTTCAGTCCTGAAAACACCTTGGAAAGGCTAAAATTCACCAACATTCTGTCCAGGTGGTAAACCATTTCATCAATGTCTTCCAAGAATAAAATTTTGCCGTTTAGATCTGGAAAAAACGGTGTTCCTTGAAGGCTAAACAGCACTGACAAGTTTCCACCTACAAGCTCGCCTTCGCTCCTTCCTTCTTTGATCGCTGAAGTTGCTGAAAACAACGCTGGCTGTTCTCCTCTTAGCTGGGCGAAAAAGGAAGATTGTGTTTCATCGGGTGCGTTGATCAAGGTACTTCCAACAGGTGAATGCAGGCTGGCAACGCCGTTTACGCTCAATAGCGAATGCAATGCTGTAATATCACTAAAACCGCACATCCACTTAGATGCGTTGGAGAGATCAACGTGGTTCAATAGCCTGGCTGCACCATAGCCACCTCGCATGGGTAATAATGCTCCATTTCCTTTTCTATTCCATGCTTCTTGAATAATCCGAGCACGGTGAGCATCTTCCCCTCCAAATTGTCCTTCCCTTTCCAACAGGCCTTCTGGCACCTCCACACGGAAGCCTTCTCCTTCCAGAATAGCTGTCACAGCTTGGATTTGATCTTGGTTGGTAAAACGAGATGGAGCCACTAAAGTGATCACATCTCCAGAAGATAATGCGGAAGGAATACGATTCATAGCACAAATCTGCTGAAAAGAAATAATTTTGCGGCTCAGGAACGAACTCTATTTACATGAAAGATCCAAAACGTTACATGGTTACCTCTGCCCTTCCTTACGCGAATGGGCCCCTCCACATTGGACACATTGCAGGCGCCATGCTACCTGCAGACATTTATGTGCGCTATTTGCGAGCTGCTGGTGAAGACGTTGTTTGGATTTGTGGCTCTGATGAGCACGGAGCGGCAATTACACTTCGCGCAAAAAAAGAAGGCGTAACGCCAAAAGAAATTGTAGATCGTTACCATTCTTTGATGTCCTCGACCTTCGAAAACTTCGGAATTTCTTTCGACGTGTATGATCGAACTTCCTCTCCTGAACACCACGAAAATGCCCAGGAGTTTTTCCTGAACTTGCTTGAGAAAGGGTCATTCGAAGTGAAAACAGAGAAACAATATTTCGATGTAGAAGCGAATCAATTCCTAGCAGATCGTTACATTATTGGGACCTGCCCTAAATGCGGTCACGACCATGCCTACGGAGACCAATGTGAAAATTGCGGGAGTGCTCTTAGTCCGAATGACCTCATTGACCCTCGTTCGGTTTTGAGTGGAAGCAAGCCTGAACTGCGTGAAACTTCACTCTGGTACCTGCCAATGGGAGACCATGAAGAATGGTTAAAGTCATACATCGAAGAAGGAACGCTAAACGGCGAACAACAACACGATGTAAAAGCGTGGAAGAAACATGTAATTGGCCAATGCAAATCATGGATTGACAGCGGATTGCAATCTCGTGCCATGACGCGTGACCTGGACTGGGGAGTTCAAGTACCTGTTGAAGGTGCTGATGGAAAAGTACTCTACGTTTGGTTGGACGCACCCATCGGATACATCACTGCTACCAAGAGATGGGCTGAGCAAAACAACACCGATTGGAAACCATATTGGCAAGAAAAAGACACCCAGCTCATTCACTTTATCGGTAAAGACAACATTGTATTCCACTGCTTGATTTTCCCAATTCTGTTGAAAGAACACGGGGATTACATTTTACCTTACAACGTGCCTGCCAATGAGTTCATGAACTTAGAAGGTGATAAGATTTCGACATCACGAAACTGGGCGGTTTGGCTTCATGAATACCTAGAGGATTTTCCTGACAAGCAAGACGAAATGCGCTACGTTCTTTGCAGCATTATGCCTGAACAGAAAGACAGCGAATTTACTTGGAACGACTATAAAGACAGGGTGAACAATGAGTTAGCTGATATCCTCGGAAACTTCGTTAACCGTGCTGTGGTGCTTACTCATAAGTACTACGACGGCATTGTTCCTGCTCCAAATGAGTTCACGAAAGTAGACTTGGAATTGATCAAAGTTATTGAAGAAACACCTAAAAAGGTGGCTCAATTGCTTAAGTCATACCGTTTCAGAGAAGCACAACTTGAAGCCATGAATTTGGCACGTGCTGGGAACAAGTACATGACCGAAGAAGAGCCTTGGAAATTGGCGAAAACTGACCCGGAACGAGTGAAGACTATTATTCACCTCTGCCTGCAGGTAACGGCCAATCTTCCGATTGTGTTGAACCCCTTCCTTCCGTTTACAAGCAAGAAAATTGCTGGTGCGCTTGGTACAGTTCATGAAGACTGGAATGCCGCTAGCACCACCTTGCTAGAAGTTGGAACTGCCATTGAAAAGACGCCAATTCTATTCGTCAAAGTAGATGACGCTACCGTTGAAGCGCAGATGGCAAAACTAGAAGCATCAAAAGCACAGGCAGCAGAAAAGGAAGTAGAACCTGTGAAAGAAAGCATCGATTTTGATCAATTCACTGGAATGGATCTTCGCATTGGAGAAATCACGGCAGCTGAACGCATACCCAAAACGAAAAAACTACTGAAGCTTTCTGTGAAAACAGGAGTGGACGAACGCACCGTAGTTTCAGGCATCGCAGAACACTACAGTCCTGAAGAAGTGATCGGCAAGAAGGTTACCATGCTCCTGAATTTAGCTCCTCGTAAAATCAAAGGGGTTGAAAGCCAAGGTATGGTCTTGATGTCAGAAGATGCGCAAGGAAATCTCTCGTTTGTTTCGCCAGAAAAAGGCGGCAAGGCCGGAGATACAGTCCGCTAGGACCATCGGTTATTAGCGAGTAAAAACTCTGCTATCTGCACCGCATTTGTTGCGGCTCCTTTTCTCAAATTGTCTGATACAACCCACATGTTGAGGGTGTTTTCTTGGGTGAAATCTTCTCGAATTCGCCCCACAAACACCTCATCTTTTCCCGAGGCGTACAACGGCATAGGATAGGTATTGGTGTCGGTTTGGTCTTGCACCTTCACCCCTGGAAAGTCATTAAGGATTCGGCGAACGTTGCCCACCTCAAATGGCTTCTCAAACTCCACGTTCACTGATTCGCTATGTCCGCCTGAAACAGGCACTCTCACCGCGGTAGCACTCACTTTAACCTTGTCGTCACCTAAGATCTTACACGTTTCATGTGTGAGCTTCATTTCTTCTTTGGTGTAGTCATTCTCCAAGAAGATATCGCAATGTGGTAAGCAGTTTCGATCAATAGGATAAGGGTACACCATAGCCCCATCTTCCCCGCTTCGCTCCATTTCCATTTGCTTCATGGCTGCCATACCTGTTCCAGAGATGGATTGATAGGTTGAAACAACCACTCTTTTCGCTTGAAACGTGTCGTGAAGTGGCTTGAGCGCCATCACCAATTGAATGGTTGAACAGTTTGGATTGGCAATGATGAGGTCTTCATTTTGTAGAACGTTGCCGTTTACTTCTGGCACCACCAATTTGATTTTCTCATTCATGCGCCATGCAGAAGAGTTATCAATAACAGTGGTTCCTTGCGCTGCAAACTGAGGTGCCCATTTAATGCTCACATCAGATCCCGCGCTGAAAATAGCCACATCTGGCTTTCGAACGAGGGCTTCATCTACGGTAACAACAGTGTAATCCTTTCCTGAAAAATGCAGCGTCGACCCGGCAGATCGAGCAGAAGCAGTCGGTATCAATTCGGCGATTGGGAAGTTGCGTTCCTTCAACACTTTCAACATCGTTTGCCCGACCATTCCCGTAGCTCCAACCACGGCTACTTTCAATCCTTCCTTCATCATTTTAAGAATTTGTTGTTAACGTTTTGATGCAGTCCAAAAGTAGTATATTTATCCCCTTGACATGTCTTGAAATGCACGAATGATGCGCTATTTACTCTTACTGCTACTGTTTTTCAATCAAACGTTGATGTTCGCTCAAATCGACGAATCATTTGACGATGGCGATTTCTCTATGAGTCCGACATGGGCAGGTACGGGCGAAAACTTCATTGTGAACGCGTCAAACCGCTTGCAGTTGGATGATGATGAAGCCACACAGTCTTGGCTTTCTACTGGATTCGCGCCAGCTCCGTTAGACAACAAAGAATGGAATTTCTGGGTGAAGCATTCCTTCTCTGGTTCCTCGAACAATTTTACTCGAATTTACCTTTCCAGTATCCAAGAGAATTTGAGTTTTATTGACGCCACATCGGCAGGTGCTGAAGGCTACTTTTTGCTCTTGGGTGAAGCAGGTTCAGAAGATGCCATTCGTCTTTTCAGGGACGGTCTTGCGGGTGAAGAACCCGTGGAAATCTTGGCTGGATCACTTGGCCAAGTAGCTGGAAGCTTTGAACTGGGAATTCGCGTCATTCGAGATGATGCAGGGAATTGGACACTGTTTGTAGACCCTGATGGAGGTACTACTTACCAATTGGAGGCCACTGGAAACGATGCAACGTACAACACATCAAGTTACGTTGGAATGGTTTGTACTTACACCATTAGTAACGCTACCAACTTTCAATTTGACGACATCTACTTCGGCGATCAATTTGTGGACGAAGTGGCTCCAGAAGCGCTTACAGTGACCGTTATTGACAACATGAGTTTGGACGTTCAATTCAGTGAACCATTGGATCAATCGAGCGCAGAAAACGTCTTGAACTACTCAGTGAACGAAGCTATTCTGAACCCAGCTACGGCGACCCTAGATGGCGATCCTTCCCTGGTTCATTTGGAGTTTGCATCCAACTTTGTTTCGGGAGCACAGCTGACACTGGCCGTGAGCGGCGTCGAGGACCTAGGCGGAAACCCTTCTGCAACACAATTCTTCAACTTTGCTTACTACGACTTGTCCGAAGCGATTTCAGGCGACGTTGTTTTCAATGAGTTGATGGCTGACCCAACACCAGCACTAGGTCTTCCCGAAGCAGAATTCGTTGAATTGTATAACCCCACCAATTCGGCGTTCAGCTTGAATGACTGGGAGTTCATTAATACCACCACATCGAAAGTGATTCCCAATGTTATTCTTCCTCCTGGCGGATTCATCTTGCTCTGCGACGAAGAATTTGTTGCTGAATTTGAGGAGTTCGGCACCGTTGTGGGCATCCCTTCTTTTACAACACTTTCCAATGCAGGCGACAGCCTCACTTTGTTGAATGCGAATGACGATATTATTGATATTGTGGCCTACGAGAGTTCTTGGTATGGCGATGATTTTTCTGGCGATGGCGGGGTAACATTGGAACGAATTAATCCACAAGCAGGTTGTTCTGGCGCTGCTAACTGGTCAGCGTGCACCTCCTTTCAAGGAGGGACGCCCGGAGAAGAAAACAGTATTTTCAGTACTGCACCAGACACGAATGCACCCAACCTTTTAAGTGGTTCTGTTTCTTCAGCTGACGCAGCACTTTTTAGTTTCGACGAAGCATTGGACATTGACACTCCTGATCAGATGGTGGTTTCAATTTCTCCAGATTTAGGGGTAAGCCAAGCCAGTTTGGAAAATAACTTCACTGGCATCTTGGTACAATTTGACAGTCCATTTGAAATAGGAACTACGTATACCGTAACTATTTCCAATGTCTCAGATTGCTCTGGCAACATCATCGCTAACGACCTCATTGTTGAACTCGTTCAAGGATTCGAACCGCAATTGGGTGATTTGCTTATTACCGAAATCATGGCCGACCCTGACGCTGAATTGGGCTCTCCAAACGCTGAGTACGTTGAATTGTACAACCGAGGAGACCAACTGTTAGAACTGACTTCACTCACGTTGAACAGCGGTACGTTCATTGAGCAAGTGCTACTGGCCCCGGGTGAGTATGTAATTGTTACCAATGAGACGAATTTATTGGACTTCCTACTTTTCCCGAATACCGTAGGGATGGATGGTTTCCCTGGACTTACCAATTCAGGAACAACCATTACACTTTTCAATGCATTGGAAGAGCCATTGGACCAAGTGTCGTTCGACATTGAATGGTATGGTGATCCAGAAAAACAAGAAGGTGGTTACAGCCTTGAACTCATTAACCCAGATGATCCTTGCAGCGATTTAGATAACTGGACGGCCAGCAACGCCTCTTCTGGAGCTACTCCTGGCGCTGTTAACTCTGTCAACGACTTAACTCCAGACACCGAAAGTCCCAATTTGGTGAGTGCACTGGTTACTGCCCCTGACGCTGTTCAACTATTCTTCGATGAGCAGCTAGATATCATTGTTGAGGACGTTATGGAGGCGAATGTTTTTACGCTTCAAGGCGATGTGTTTCTGGACCTTGGATACGATGTTGTTTCTATTGAGCTTGTGGATCCTGCTAGGAGAAGCGTTGTCATCACGTTCAACGGAGGCTTCAGCGAAGGCGTCACGTACTACTGTGGAACTGATGGTGCCACCGATTGCTGGGGAAATGTTGCCGGTATTGTTGGTTCAGGACCTGTGCGTTTTGCGGTTCCCGAGGAAGCCGAAGCTGGCGATCTTATTATCAATGAAATATTGTCAAACCCGTTTGACGGAGGAACGGATTTCGTAGAAATTTACAATCGGTCAGAGAAGAACCTAAGCATTGAAGGTTGGCAACTGGGAGACGAAGCCAATGGTATTCCAGAGAATTTCAAACCAATCATAGAAGAACAGTTTATGCTGTTTCCAGGGGAGTTCCTAGTACTTACAGAAAGTAAAGTAGGTGTCACCTCTTTCTACGACGACGCCGTGGAAAACCGCATTCTAGTTGTTGAAGACCTTCCTACTTACTCCAATGCTGAAGGGGTTGTTGTGTTGGCTGATAGTTTAGAAGTCGTTAGTGACAGAGTACCCTACACAGAAGACTGGCATTATCCTTTGTTGGATGATACAGATGGCGTGTCTTTTGAACGTTTGAATCCTTCTCGTTCATCAACAGATGCTACCAACTGGCACAGCGCTTCTACCGTGGTTGGATTTGCTACTCCTGGGTACTTGAATAGTCAGTTTTCGCTTGCCATGAACACGGCCGAAGTGAGTGCAGAACCAGAAGTGTTTTCTCCTGACAACGATGGATTTGAAGACAATTGCCTCATTTCGTATACCATGAGTGGCGAAGGCTTTACAGGAACATTGACCATTTATGATGACGAAGGACGAATTGTTCGGAAGCTCGTGCAGAACGAACTACTCGGTATTTCTGGCACGTACTCTTGGGATGGAATAAGTGATGCTCAGCAGAAGTCTCCCATTGGGATTTACATCATCTACTTTGAAGCTTTTCACCCTGATGGATCCATTCTAGAGGAAAAAATCACAACTGTCTTGGGGCATCGCCTTAATTAATGCTTCTATTCAACGACCTTTGAGCAGTGGAAAAAACTGAACACGCTATAAAACTCCGAGAGCTAAGTTATTTGTACGAGCCATGGATGCTGTGGATATTCATTTCTGCTATGGCGTTGTTGGCTATCTATCGCATTCAGTTTCCCAATTATTTACAAATCGGAAGATGGAATTTAGGCCACTATCGTATTGCCAAACAGCTTTTTGCCGAGGGAGAATTCAGTCTACGGATAGATTGGCTCATTGGGTTCCCTGTTATGACTGCAGGTATTTCGCTGTTTCTTTTCTTAGCACAAAAATTCTTCAACCCTTGCATAGAAGGGTTCGTTAATTACCTCATGGTCTTTGGAATTGTGAGTGTGGTTTTTCTGCTCAAAATGCTCGCTATAAGCGGAACTCACACATTTGGAACAAGGGCTGTTGCACTCCGTATTTATTTCGGCAACACCATTATCTTAACCCAGCTCACCTCATTCATTTTGATGGCTTTAAGCCTCATAATTGCGCTTTCATACGACGCAGATTTGCGCATTTATATTTGGATTGGCTTCGGAATACTGGCATTGAATTACCTCATTCGCTTGATTAGAGGCACAATTGCAGCATTTCAAGAACGCATCTCACTGAACTACATAATTTTGTATCTTTGCACCCTCGAAATTCTGCCCTTGGCGGTATTAGTAAAGGCTTGGATGTCTGTACAAACTACCTGCTAGGAGCGTAATTTGAATACCTAAGGTAATCTAATGAGCGGTAAAGTAAAAACAATTTTGATATCACAGCCAAAACCGGCTACGGAAAAGTCTCCGTACTACGATTTGGCAGACAAATATTCTCTTACGATTGATTTCCGTTCTTTCATTCACGTGGAAGCGGTTGAAGCGCAAGAATTCAGACAACAACGTGTTTCTATCTTGGAGCACTCGGCAGTAATTTTCACTTCTCGAAATGCTGTTGATCACTTCTTTAGAATGTGCAAAGAGATGCGTGTTACAGTGCCTGATTCAATGAAATACTTCTGTATTTCAGAGTCTACAGCATTGTACTTGCAGAAATACGTGGTATACAGAAAGCGAAAGATCTTTCACGGACAACTTCGTTTTGCTGAATTGATTGACTCCATTAAAAAACACAAGCAAGAAAAATTTCTTCTTCCTTGCAGCGATTTGTTGAAGCCGTCAATTCCTACCTTGTTGGAAGACAACAACATCACTTACTCAAAAGCCATGATGTACCGAACGGTATGTAGTGACCTTTCTGATTTATCTGATGTGAAGTACGACATGTTGGTGTTCTTTTCACCTAGTGGAATTGAATCACTCTACAAGAACTTCCCTGATTTTGAGCAGAACAGCACAAAAATCGCGGCATTTGGACCTACAACAGTAAAGGCAGTTGAAGACAAAGGGTTAACGGTAAACATCAGTGCACCAAACCCGAAAGCGCCTTCTATGTCTATGGCTATTGAAAACCACATCAATGGAAAAGGGTAAGTCTCTCATAAAGACTGCTCTTTGATGCACAAAGCTACATTTCGTAAGGCAGAGCGACTTAAACACAAGCGTGTTATAGAAGTTCTTTTTGAACGGGGAAAGACCTACAAAGACTACCCCCTTGTTTTGACGTGCCTCAAATGTAGTTTGCATACTCCCTATCCTGCTCAAACCGCCGTTACGGTTAGTAAGCGCAGGTTCAAAAAAGCCGTTGACCGCAATCGGATCAAGCGGCTCATGCGGGAATCTTGGCGAAAGCAAAAGCAACCGTTGTACGCGGCACTGGAACAAAACGACTTCCAACTAGCTTTGGTATTCATTTATGTAGGAAAGGATCTGCCTACTCAAAATCAAATGGATGTTAAAATATCGGCGCTGACAAAGCGTTTGATAGAAGATATCCCTAACTTCCCTTTATCACATTCATTCAGAAAAGATTCAAAAGATGCTGAAGAAACTTCGTAAAAAAACTTGGCTACTTATTTTACCACTCGCATTTGGTGCATTCTCCTTTGTTGCAACTGAAGACTATTTCGAAATCTCAAAGAACCTCGAGATATTCACTTCGCTTTACAAAGAATTGAATGTCTACTACGTTGACGAGACTCAGCCGGGGACACTTATGAAGACTGGGATTGATGCCATGTTAAAGTCGTTAGACCCCTATACGGTGTACTACCCAGAATCGAAGATTGAAGATTACCAATTCATGACCACTGGGCAATACGGGGGAATTGGAGCACTGATAAACAAGGTAGATGGCATGATAACCGTGGCTGAACCTTACGAAGGGTTTGCTGCTCAAACCGCCGGACTCATTGCTGGGGACATAATTAAGTCCATTGACGGTGAAAACATCGAAGGGAAAGAAGTTTCAGACATTAGTTCACTGCTGAAAGGACAAGCTGGAACGAAAGTGATGCTTGTGGTTGACCGACCAGGAAAAGGCGAAATGTCTTTTGAAGTACTTCGTCAGGATGTTCAAATCCCAGACGTTCCGTACTACGGTATGTTGGATGACGAAACAGGCTATGTCAGTCTTCGTAGCTTCACCAAAACTTCTGGAGCTTCTGTGCGGAAATGTATTTTGGAGCTAAAGGATCAGCAAGGAATGCAGCAATTGGTCTTCGACCTTCGTGGGAATGGAGGAGGACTGCTTCGCGAAGCAATTAACATTGTGAATTTCTTCGTTCCGAAAGGGACTGAAATAGTTAGTACGAAAGGAAAACTTCAAGAATGGAACAAAACACATTCTGCCTTGAACGAACCAATCGCTCCTGACCTACCACTTGTGGTTCTTGTAGACGGAGGTTCAGCCTCAGCAAGTGAAATTGTTTCCGGAGCGTTGCAAGACCTAGACCGCGCCGTTATTATTGGATCAACCACCTTCGGTAAAGGACTTGTGCAACAAACAAAAGACATTAACTACAACACCAAGTTGAAGTTGACCGTAGCCAAGTACTACATTCCTAGTGGTAGATGCATCCAGAAATTGGACTACTCTTCTCGTGAAGGCGAAAAAGTAGATCAAGTTGCTGATTCTTTAATTCAACCTTTCAAAACTGCCGGTGGAAGACTGGTATATGATGGAAGAGGTATTGCTCCTGACTTGGATGTATCCAATGAAGACATGAGTAACATTCTTGGAGGACTCCTTCGCAATGAGATCATTTTTAAGTACGCTACCGAGTTTGTTCAAAAAGGTCAAGGAATTGAAGAACCTGAGCAATTTGATCTTGGAGACAACTACCAAGATTTCGTAGACTATGCATTGGCACAAGATTTCAGCTATGATACCCGTACAGAGAAAATCTTAGCTGACCTCAAGGAAATGGCTGAAGCCGAAAAGTACTACGATGGTGCTGAAAACGCCTTTGCCGCGCTTGAAAAGCAAATAGCTCCGAAAAAAGAAGAGGATCTTCAACGCTTCCGAGAGCAGATTGAATTCACAGTTGAAGAAGAAATTGTGAGCAGATATTACTATCAAAAAGGAGCAATCCGTTACGGATTAACACACGATCCTTATCTTAACCGTGCATTTGAAGTCTTTGGCGATCAATACACCAGTATTTTGAGCGGGACTGGAGCTGACAACTAAGTGAACAATACTGTACGAGCTATTTCTCTTCTTTACCAGATAGGCCTTATCCTAACTGTGGTTTCCCTGCCTTTTTCCAATTTTGGAATGAGTGTGGCTTCGTTCTGGATACTCGGCACATGGTTCATAGATCAAATTACTTCTGATGCCGCTTCGCGAAGATACCGTTGGGCGAAAGCCATCGGAAATCCACTATTCTGGATTCTAACAGGGCTTTTCCTGATTCATCTTCTTGGGCTAATTCACACCTCAGACTGGGACTACGCTTTCAGGGATATTCGCAAAAAACTTCCCCTCATTCTGTTTCCGGTAGTGATGTTTACTGGACGAGCCATTGAAGGAGTCTCTTTTCGAAGAATGTGGGTATTTTTTGTTCTTGCTTGTTCTGCCGCAGCCCTTATCTGCCTTGCTATTCCATTCGGGATTTGGGACAAAGAATACACCAATATCCGCTCTATCTCTGTGTTCATATCGCACATTCGCTTTAGCATTCTTCTTGTCTTTGCGACGGCTGTACTTTTGCTGTGGATTTCAGAGCGGAGGAAGATCGCGCTATCCATTGCATTGATTGCTATCAACATTCTCTTCCTATGGGTCATTGAATCGCTCACCGGGACCATATTAATCATGGTTGTCGGATTCCTATTCTTAATTTCGGGCGAAGCCTCTTTCCTATCAAAACCAGTACGGAAATTTTTACGCGTAAGTTTTCCAATTGCCGTTGCCGGACTTGTAACGGCCATCAGCTATTTAGCCTATGATTATTTCAAACTAGATGACACCTACACCGAAGAGCTAGAGGTATACGCGCCATCTGGGGAAGCCTATTTTCATAGTAAGGACCTTACCATGCGGGAAAACGGTCATTTCATTTGGCGCTACATTGCTTGGGGCGAAATGCAGCAAGCTTGGAACGGACGAAGCACTATTGATCTGGACAGCACAGATCACCGTGGTCAAGTGCTGAAGGGCACATTGGTAAGGTACCTTGCTTCCAAAGGACTTCGAAAAGACGCCAATGGCGTTGCACAATTGAGCGACCACGACATAGGCTTGGTTGAATCTGGTGTGGCGACGGTGTTGGAACTGGAACACTCTGGTTTACGGCGAAGACTGGATAAAATTTTCTTTGAAATCTCCAACGTTGCCAACGGAGGAAACCCCAGTGGAAACAGCATTACGCAGCGCCTCGAATTCTGGAAAGCAGCCCAACACATCATTGAGGGAAACACCCTTTTTGGTGTAGGCACTGGGGATGTGAAAACTGAATTTGTTCAAGCATACATAGAAATTGACACGAAACTAGATGAGCAATACAGGCTGCGCGCTCACAACCAATACCTCACCTTTTGGATTGCTTTTGGATTGCTTGGCGTGCTGCTTTTGGTGGCGGTAATCCTCATGCCACTGGGTGTTGCAGGAACTGATCGCGGTTTCCTCTTCACGACGTTCTGTGTGCTTGTTGCTTTGAGTTTTATGACAGAAGACACCCTAGAAACGCAAGCGGGAGTAACCTTCTTTGCTTTTTTCAGTGCCCTGTTTGCCAGTCAGAAATTGGCTTTCCACTCAAGAATTCGCTCTGCAACTTCTTCTACCTGAATTGATAGTATTCCGTCTTCTGGATGACTTGGAGAAACAAGGAATGATGCCTTTTCTCCCAGCGGCTTCCAACGTGTTGGAAAAATGGGTTTTTTAGGCGAATAGAGTCCAAGTGCATTGGTTCCCGCAGCCGCTGCAATGTGCAAAGGCCCAGTGGAGGCCGCTACCAATCCGTTTGATGCTCCAATGGTTGCCACCAATTGCGCCAAAGTCAATTTACCCCCAAGGTCCACGACGTTGTTCCATGGTAGTTTGTTCCCTATGGCATTTCGCTCCTTTTCCGTCCCGGTAACGCCTATGGTAACCCCTTTGCCTTCGAGTTCATCAATTAGCTTCGCGAAGTTTTCCAAACCCCACTCCACCGCTGAACCATGCGACATTGGGTGCAAAATAATCTTGAATGGTTGTTGAAGCAGTTCAAGAGCAGCACCGTTCATGATCGGCTTTGTCTTGAAGCCATACAACGGTGGGATTTGATCTTCTGAGTAGCTATCTGTCGATTTCAATGCCTCTAGCATTCGCAAATTCAAAACCGCTTCGTGTTGTCCGGCATCTTTTCGCGAATACCACAGTTTATGCGTCATTTTCATGAATGAATGCATCCGTCGAGCCGTTCCAATGCGCATTGGAATCTTGGCCGCCGCCGCTGCAATAACTACTTGTTTTCGTGGAAACACATGAAATATCGCATCCGGTTTTCGACTTTTTAGTAGCCTTACTTGGTCGTTCAATGACCCTTCGGATACGGTGTCCCAATTCAGAAAATGATCAACGTGCTCACAACAAGCCACTACATCTTGTGTGTATGTTCTTCCTAAGAAGCCGATGGTGCAGGTGGGGAACAGTCGTTTCAATTCACCAGCCAACGGGAGCGTTAAAATAACGTCTCCAATTCCATCTGTTCTGGAAATGAGAATGTACTTATTCGAAAGATCCTGCATTACGTTGTTGCAATTTCGTGTATTTCCTAAACGTGGCATAGGCACTTAACCGTGCAATGGTAAAACCGGTCTTCCCATCTAGAAATCCAGTCTTCAGAATTAAGTTTTTCACATACTGCGCAACCACTTTCAACCAGATCATTGGGGTAGCAATGGACTTCCCCTGCTCGTGCAATTCAAGAGACGCTATGTTGGAGAAGTATTCAATTTGCTTGAGATGGTCTTCTCTTGTGTAGTACGAATAATGAAGAATATCACCTGTTAGGTGTCCACCAGCTTCTTTGCTATTCAGTTCAAATTTATCATGCGGATTCACCCCACCCCATGCTCCTTTTCCTTTTCGGAACAAGCGCATTTTCGTATCGGGATACCAACCAGAATGCTTCACCCAATGACCACAGTAATTGGTCAAGCGATTCATGGTATACCCCTCGTTTTCAGGGCTTCCTAGCAGCAATTCCCGAATGGATTGCGCGAGGGTTTGGTCCAAAGCCTCATCGGCATCTAAGCTTAACACCCATTCATTGGACGCCTGTTCCCATGCCCAATTTTTCTGTTGGATGTGGCCCTCAAAAGGATGCTCAACAAACTTTGCACCGCGTTCTAACGCCAGTTCTTTTGTTCGATCCTTGGAATATGAATCTACCACAAGCACCTCATCTGCGAGGTTGGAAACGGAGTCCAAGCAACGCGCAATGTTACGTTCTTCATTGAACGTGATGATGACAACAGAAAGGGGCAATTTGTCCATTAGAATGCAAATATGTGTGAAAGTACACAGAGAACCGCAAAACCTGTTGATAAACATCCATTGACCAACCCGCGCAAAGTGCTAATTTTGTGGAAAATTGGTCCTATGAATGTTTTGATATTAGGTTCTGGCGGTAGAGAACACGCCATTGCTTGGAAAGTAGCTCAAAGTTCAATCTTGGCGAAATTATACGTTGCACCGGGTAATGCCGGAACATCTGAATTGGCAGTCAATGTTGACTTGGACATCATGGATTTTCCAGCTATTGCGTCATTTGCTTTGGAGAACGACATCCGCATTGTGGTTGTTGGTCCGGAAGCACCACTTGTAGCAGGTATTTATGACTACTTCAACAAAAGAGAAGACCTTTCGAACGTAGCCATTATAGGACCAAGTCAGTTCGGCGCTCAACTAGAAGGAAGCAAGGATTTTGCAAAAGAGTTCATGCAGCGCCACAAGATTCCAACGGCCAAGTATGCCACATTCACTAAGTCGAATGCCACTGATGCGAAAAAGTTCTTGGAGTCGCTTAAGCCACCTTACGTGATCAAAGCAGACGGTTTAGCAGCTGGAAAAGGTGTTATCATCACTGAAGACATCAAAGAAGCTTACAGTACCGTTGAAAACATGCTGCTCAAATCAGCTTTTGGCAAAGCCGGTTCGAAAGTGGTTATTGAGGAGTTTTTGAAAGGCATTGAGGTTTCTATGTTTGTTATCACCGACGGAGCTTGCTACAAAATGCTTCCTGAAGCAAAAGATTACAAGCGTGTAGGCGAGGGCGATGTTGGACCGAATACAGGCGGTATGGGTGCTGTTTCTCCTGTTTCTTTTGTGAACCCTGAGTTCATGGAGAAAGTGAAGAATCAGGTGATCATTCCTACCGTGAAAGGCTTGAAAAAAGACAACATTGACTACAAGGGATTCATTTTCTTCGGACTGATGAAAGTGCAGGGTGACCCG
>JAQWQB010000092.1 GCA_029245065.1 Flavobacteriales bacterium
GACTATAGAAGTGAATTCGGTATTCCTTAATTAGAATTCGGCAAACCCAGAACAGAACACATCCTAAACCGCTAGTTTTCAGCATAAAAGAGCTTCAAGCCTAAGGTGAATCAACCAATAAGCCCGAGAAGTGAATCTAGAAAAGGAGTAAAACAGCCACAAAGATGGAAGCGGCTATCAACATCATGAATAAGGTATATGGAAGGATTTCTTTCGCCTTCAACCCGGTGATCCCCAATAAAGGCAAAGCCCAGAATGGTTGAAGCATGTTCGTTAATTGATCTCCATAAGCCATGGCCAAGATGGATTTAGCGAGGGGAACGTTCAGTTCCATAGAAGCCTTCACTATTATAGCTCCTTGAACCGCCCATTGTCCACCCCCACTTGGAACAAATACATTGACTAGTCCGGCAGATAAGAACGTGAATATGGGATAAGAGGTGGACGAACTGATCGAAACCATGGTTTCAGAGACCAAGTCTATTAGTCCAGACCCCGTAATCAATCCCATGATTCCAAAGTACAGGGGAAATTGTATCAGAATACCTGAGGCGCCTGAAATTGCTTGTTCAACCGCCCTTAAAAAGCGCTTGATGGTTCCATGCATTAACATCGCCAACCCGAACAGCATGAGGTTAATCCAATTGGGATTGATCCATTGCAGGGTTGAAGGATTGGGATGAGTCCATGCTTTGGAAGCGGCTATTAGCAAAACAATTCCTCCAAAAAGAATAGCAGGCAACTTCATGTAATCCAAACGTTCTGCACCTGTTATCTGATCCTCCGAATCGGAATCAATGAAATGTATTTCGGGAAGTTTAGCACTTGGTTTGGCATGCTTACCAATGAGGTATAATCCAGCTGGAACCAATGCAAGTAAGAGCAATGAGGCCATTATATTCATTGGCGAGAATACCGTTTCGCCAATGCCAATAGCACTTGGTAAAAGGTTCATCTCTGCCTGTGTCAACAAGCCGGTCATCAACGACTGTAAATGTCCAGTTTCTGCCACTTTGATAAGTGAAGAACCACTCAAGCCTCCATGCCAAACCAACAAACCAGTGTAACCGGCAGCCCCAACTAATGCGTAATTGATTTTACGCCCGTTCTGACTTGCTGACTCGCCTACTTTCCTGGCAAGAATAGCCCCAAAAATTAGTCCGAATCCCCAATTAAAGAAGCCCATGAGCATGGTCAAGAGGCAAACGAAGAAAGCAGCTTTTGAAGTTGAGCTTGAAATTGGCTTGCTGATCGCATTGATCAGCGCTGATGCTGGCTTAGACAACGCTAACACGTGCCCTAAGACGAGCATAAGCATCATCTGAAATGCGAAAACCAACAATCCAGGCTTCCACATGCCCTCTTCCCAACTCGTTATCAGATTGGCGGCTCGATCACCGCTTGGTAGGTCAGAAGGGGCAACGAAAAAAGACACCAAAAAAGCGATTGCGGTCAATAAGACCGCAATCGTAAAAGGTGCAGGTAAAAAGGAGCGGAAAAAACGAATAAAGCGTTCTGAAAACTCCTTCATACTCAAGTATTAAAATGGTAGGTCGTCGTCCTCTGCGCTGCCTAAATCAACATCTGTTGGCATTGGTGCTGGAGGAGGCGTTGTTCCTTGGGCTCCTGGGAATGGCTGGGCTTGAGGTGCTGCAGCTTGCGCTTGATCAGCCGTTTCAATTCTCCAAGCTCCAAGATTCACAAAGTACTTCCCGTTCCATTCGCTTCCACGAATATTGAACTTGACGTTCACGATATCCCCTTCTTTGAAGGCGTTCAATAACTGAACTTTATCTTTTACGATCTCGAACTTAATATCTTGTGGATACTGTTCTTCTGTAGTAACTACGAACTCTCTTTTATTAAAGCCAGAGTCAAAAACAACTTCGTCAAACATCTGCTTGATGCGACCTCTCAATTCGTATGACATGTATTCTATTTTTACCGTAACGGTGATTAGGTTATTTCTTATCCATTATTAAAGCTCAGTAGCGTCATCCATGCTTCGGATACTTTTCCGTCATTAAGATAATTAGCTGCTCGCTTGTGTAATTCTTCTTCTAATTTTTGTTGATCGTCTTCTAGGTCAACGAACAGTTCAGCCAACTCCATTAGTTTGTGGTCGTTCACATCTGTTTCATTCGGCAGTTGTTCAACATTGCCTAGCTGTCCTAAATGATTTCCAGTTAAGATGTTACTCAACCGAATATCTTCTGGAATTTGATCTACTCCAATTCCAATTGTGGTCAATGGCTTCGCTACTTCGAACAAAGCCGAACCATTTGCTCTGGCGTAAAAGTTCCCACCAGCTCTTCCTACAAGATCAATCTTCTTAGGGTCAATGTGGTTGTTTTCGTCCAAAACAGACTCGCTAATGTGAATCTTGATAACCTCGCATACTACCAAATTCCCCGCTCCCCCTTCTGTTCCAAGTTCAATTACTTCACGCACTTTGCATTCCATTTGAACAGGAGATTCTTTCACACGAGGTGGCTTCACAAGATCCGAAGCTACCGGCGTTAACCCTGTTTTTTCGAATTCGCTCACTCCTTCCGGAAAATCAGTACTCGCTAAGGAACACTGTTGAACGATATCGTAATTCACCACGTTGATCACCACTTCAGGAACCGTTTTCACGTTTTCAAAAGTGTGCTTGGTGGTGTTATCTCTTCCTCTCCGAGCTGGAGAAAAAATGGCAATTGGCGGATTTGCAGAGAATATATTGAAGAAGCTAAATGGGGCCAAGTTGGCGTTTCCATCTTCATCAATTGTACTAGCAAAAGCAATAGGCCTAGGAGCTACAGAACCTAACAGGTATCCGTGCAACTTACCAACAGGAAGATCTTTCGGGTCTAGCGTTAACATAGCGAGTGTTTACTCAGCAAAGTTAATTCAAACCAACGGGTATTCATTGCGGAGTTATACCCATTTTGTCAACGATGGTTCTGAGTTTATGAGCGTGGCCAGCTTTTCGCTTCGACCTCTGGAATACTATCCATCACCTTCGCCTTCAAGGCTTGCTTAAATTCACCGATTCGGACCAGTAATTCGGTATCTCCTGCAGCCACAATTTGAGCTGCTAGAATACCGGCATTTCTTGCACCATCAAGTGCTACTGTTGCCACTGGAACACCAGCTGGCATTTGCAAAATGGAAAGTACGCTGTCCCAACCATCTATTGAGTTCCTAGATTTTACAGGGACCCCAATAACGGGCAAAGGGGTAACCGACGCTGTCATACCTGGCAAATGAGCTGCACCTCCAGCACCTGCTATGATCACTTTCAATCCTCTGTCAACGGCAGATTCTGCATACTTCATCATGCGCTCTGGGGTGCGGTGAGCTGAAATAACAGTGATTTCGAACGGAACGTTTAATTCCTTCAACACATCAGCAGCTTCCTGCATAATTGGGAGGTCTGACTTGCTCCCCATGATGATTCCAACTTTTGCTTGTGACATGGTCTTCTGGTTATATCAATAATCCGGCGATGGCTGCCGTAAACAGACATGCCAATGTTCCACCGATCAATGCTTTTACTCCTAATTTACTTAGCAACCCTTTGCGGTTCGGCACCAATGCACCAATACCACCTATTTGAATACCGATGGAGGCAAAATTGGCAAAACCACACAAGACGTATGTTGCGATTATGATTGATTTCTTCTCAGTGAATGCAGCTCCCATTTTCATGTCTCCAAGCGTTTTGTACGCATAGAATTCGTTCAATATGGTCTTTTCTCCTAGCAACTGTCCAACGAGCAATGCATCTTCAGAGCACACTCCCATTAACCAAGCTATCGGCGCACCTACATATCCTAAGATAAACTCAAAAGAGAATTTGTCATAGGGCGTATTCAGGGCAATCCATTCATTCAGCCCCGTAACATCTCCTCCTTTGAACATGAGGTAGTTTCCAAAATAAATGAGGGCTGTGAAGACCAAAAGCATAGCTCCTACGTTCACTGCTAAACGAAGGCCATCACTGGTTCCGTTTGCAATTGCTTCTAGTGCGTTGCTTCCAATTTTCTCTTTGGAGATCTCCAACTTGGTATTTACCTCTTCTCGTTCGGGAACTAATATCTTTGCGGCGGCAATGGCAGCAGGTGCAGACATAATGGATGCGGCAAGTAGGTGCTTTGCGAAAAGAATTTTTTCAGCGTCATTATCGCCACCGAGGAAGCCAACATAGGAAGCCAACACACCTCCTGCAATGGTAGCCATTCCTCCCGTCATGAGGCACATCATTTCTGACTTCGTCATGTTGTTCAAGAACGGCTTCACCAACAGTGGTGCCTCTGTTTGCCCCAAGAATACATTTCCAGCCGCAGCCAAACTTTCTGCACCTGACAAACGCAACGTCTTCTGCATTATCCACGCAAATCCCCACACAATTTTTTGAAGAATTCCCCAATAGTAGAAAAGTGCAGAAAGCGCACTAAAGAAAACAATGGTCGGCAAGATTCGGAATGCGAAATTGAATAATCCTTCATGCACTTGCCCTCCCAAAAACCACGAACCAAATAGAAAGTCACTGCCATTGTCAGTGAACGAAATCACTTTTACGAATGCCTTTGCAAGCCAGTCAAACCCTTCATTGACGAAAGGGACTTTCAAGATCAGCAAGGCTAGGATAAGTTGAAGCCCAAATGCCCCTCCTACAGTAACCCAGTTGATTTTCTTTCGATCGCTACTCAGCAACCAAGCAATAGCAACAAGAATAACGATTCCAAGGATGGCTCTCATAGGTTGGGTGTTTTGAAGGTCAAAAACGAAGGTACGTTTTTCTACCCTTCCGCCTTTCTTCGGTCAATTTCATCTCGGAGAATGGACGCCCGCTCATAATCTTCTTGCGAAATGGCGTTGTCCAGCTCTTTTTCAAGTTCTGAGATACTCATTTCTGATGATTTAGCAGGAGCTTCCGTGGCAGCTGGCTCATCGGCCGGATCATATGTATGCTCTTCCGACATTCCTTCCTCGGCTTCTTCGGCATTCACTCCAGCACTATCAAGGATGAAATCATAGCAGTATATCGGGCAATTGAATCTTACTGCAAGTGCTACTGCGTCTGAAGTACGGGAGTCAATTTCGGCTTTCTTACCGTCTAAATTTGCGATAATTTTAGCGAAGAAGATTCCTTCGATTAGGTTGTAGATAATTACCTCTTCTACCGCAATAGAAAATGAATGGGCAAAGCTTTTGAACAAATCATGTGTCAAAGGCCTACTCGGAGTCATTTTCTCTAGCTCAATTGCAATTGCCTGAGCCTCATGGCCTCCAATAACAATAGGTAGCTTTCTAACTCCTTCGGATTCACTCAAAACAAGTGCGTAAGCACCTGATGTAGAACCGCTTGGGGTAATGTCTGAAATTTCTAATTCAATCTTCTCCATAGAAAAATAAGAGGGAAGCACAACGGCCTCCCTTCTTAAAGCGAAAATAAAAAATTTTGATCGGAATTAAAGAATCAATTCCCTTTCAATCCTTTTACGGCTTCAATCAGCTTCGGTACTACCTCAAATGCGTCGCCAACAATACCGTAATCCGCGGCTTTGAAGAATGGCGCTTCAGGATCTTTATTGACTACCACAATTACTTTACTGCTGTTCACACCGGCTAAGTGCTGGATTGCTCCAGAGATACCAATGGCAATGTAAAGTGTAGGTCGAATGGCGATTCCTGTTTGTCCAACGTGCTCGTGGTGAGGTCTCCATCCAATGTCTGAAACTGGACGTGAACAAGCTGTTGCAGCGCCAAGTTCTCTTGCGAGTTCTTCTACCATTCCCCAGTTTTCAGGTCCTTTCAATCCTCTACCAGCAGAAACTACTAAATCTGCTTCTGGCAATGGAATTGAGCCATCTGTTGAAGTTGGGTTAAATTGCTTCACGGTAATTTTCGCGGCACCGGCGTCAACCGAAATGCTCTCTACAGCGGCGTCAGAACCACCTGCATGCAATCCGAATGAATTAGGAACGATAGCGATTACCTTCTTGTCACCATCGACTTGAACCTTCGCAGTTGCTTTACCTGAAAACACTCCTTTCGATACAGTTAATCCTCCAGAAGTATCAGGAACACCTGTTACACCTGCCACGAAACCAGCATTTAATCTAACCGCAGCTCTGGGAGCTACCACCTTTCCAGTTTCGTCGTTACTTGCTACCAATAATCCGGCGCCTGTTTGGTTCATTGCAGCTTCCACTACTTTCGCCATTTGGCCACCATCAGCACCGTCAATTGCTGCGTTCAATACTTTCGAAGCACCGTAGTTCCCAAGACCACCGTCGCCATTAATAGCGCCAACAGTAACGGCAATTACATCTCCACCAACTGTTTCACTTGCTTTCTTTGCGTAAGACACCGCCTCAAATGCTGATTTGGTTCCCTTTCCGTCTTTTAATTCTGCGTATACTAGAATAGACATGTTGTTCCAATTTTTGAGTTAGATGACTTTCGCTTCTTCGTGAAGTAAACGAACCAATTCTGCTACATTTTCAGCGTCAACCAATTTAACATCTCCTTTTGCAGGAGGAAGCGCGTATGAAACGATTGACGTTTGACCTGTGGAAGGCACTCCAGCCACTACTTCTAGTGGTTTTGTTCTTGCCGCCATAATTCCTCGCATGTTCGGAATTCGCTGTTCAGCCATCCCTTTCGCTGCGCTAAGCACAACTGGTGTAGCCACTTCAACTACTTCTGTTCCTCCAGGAACTTCGCGTGTAATTGTTGCTGTACCGCCATCTACGTCTAGCTTTGTTGCCAGCGCCACATATGGCATATCTAACATTTCAGCTATCAACGCGCCGGTTACACCGCTGTTGTAGTTGATTGTTTCTTTCCCTGTTAATACCAGGTCGAACCCTTGGTCTTTGGCATATGAAACAATTTGGGAAGCCACATCAAATGAATCTGCTGGATCAGCATCGATTCTAACTGCATTGTCTGCTCCAATTGCGAGCGCTTTACGGATAACAGGATCATTGTCTGCTCCTCCTACAGTTACTGTTGTAACACTTCCTCCTAGTGTTTCCTTCAATTCCAAACCTCGAACAAGTGCGTACCACTCGTCGTATGGGTTCACTATAAATTGTACACCGTTCTCATCGAACTTGGTGTCTCCATCGGTAAAGGCAATCCGTGAAGTAGTATCAGGAGCCTTGCTTATACATACTAATATCTTCATGTTACTCTTGCTTTTAGAGCGTCTGCAAACTTAGACAAATTTGAGCTGCAGATGGTTCATTTCAAAGGTATAGTATTTTCGTATGCACGCATAATTAAATACTCACTTTTTTAGAAATTTCACGAACTGCTCATGAAGACGCAAAACGAATAGGTTTAATTCCTAATTTTGCCACCTACAACACGAAAGAATGAGAGAAATACAATTTCGAGAAGCCGTTTGCGAGGCCATGACTGAAGAGATGCGCAAAGACGGCAATGTTTTCCTTTTGGGCGAAGAAGTAGCGGAATACAACGGTGCTTACAAAGCCAGTAAAGGAATGTTGGATGAATTTGGAGCTGACCGTGTCATTGACACCCCTATTGCTGAGCTCGGATTCACAGGAATCGCCGTAGGTGCAGCCATGAATGGCTTGAGACCTATTGTTGAGTTCATGACGTGGAACTTCGCCATTCTTGCAGCTGATCAAATCATCAACTGTGCAGCGAAAGTACTTCAGATGTCTGGTGGACAATTCAACGTACCAATTGTATTTCGTGGGCCAAATGCACAAGCAGGACAATTGGCTGCAACTCACTCTCAGAGTTTCGAAAACATGTACGCACACATCCCGGGATTGAAGGTAGTAACTCCATCGAATCCTTACGATATGAAAGGGTTGCTAAAGTCGGCCATTCGCGATAATGACCCCGTTTTGGTCATGGAAAGTGAAAAAATGTACGGCGACAAAGGCATGATCCCTGAGGGCGAATACGTGGTACCTATCGGATTGGCAAATGTTGCGAAGGAAGGAACAGACGTAACCATCGTTTCGTTCGGTAAAATCATGAAAACGGCACTCACTGCTGCTGAGGAACTTGAAAAAGAAGGTATCAGTGCTGAAGTCATCGATCTACGTACCATTCGTCCGTTGGATATTGACACCATTATTAAGTCTGTCAAGAAAACCAACCGTTTGGTTACGCTAGAAGAGAGCTTTCCGGTAGCAAGTATTTCTTCAGAAATTGCTTATCGTGTACAACGCAACGCATTCGATTACTTGGACGCGCCCGTATTGCGATTAACACAGTCAGACACTCCTTTTGCCTTCGCACCAACGTTGATTGCAGAAGCTTTACCAGACGTTTCAAACGTCGTAAAAGCGGTGAAAGACGTCATGTACGTTCAAAAATAACCATCCTATTTAAAGGTCTTAGCTCTTTCTATTTGGTCACCCTAATAGAAAGGACTATTTTTGCGCGCACTAAAAGCTAGACCATACAACTTTAATCAAAATAAAATGGAAAAGTATCTTATTTACATTGTACCACTACTTGCTCTAATTGGGTTGGTAGTTATGTTCGCGAAAGCTTCTTGGGTACGCAAACAAGACGCAGGTAACGAACGTATGCAAAAATTGGCTGGATACATCCAGGCAGGTGCATTGGCTTTCTTGAAAGCAGAGTATAGACTGCTCGCTATTTTCGTTGTTATTGCAGGTATTGCATTAGCCGCTCTTTCTGGAGCTGGTCTGATTCCTGCGAGTATGTTCATCGTAGTAGCCTTCGTTATTGGAGCTGTATTTTCTGCAGTTGCTGGAAACGTAGGTATGCGAATTGCAACACAAGCAAACGTACGTACAACTCAGGCTGCTAGAACAAGTCTTCCACAAGCATTGAAGGTAGCCTTCGGTGGCGGAATGGTAATGGGACTTGGAGTTGCAGGACTTGCCGTTTTCGGTCTTTCTTTCATTTTCATCCTTCTCCTTATGAATGGAGGTGAATCTGCTAGTGCTGACTTTGACACCATGAACATCATTCTAGAGACGCTTGCTGGTTTCTCACTAGGAGCTGAAAGTATTGCACTTTTCGCTCGTGTTGGTGGAGGTATCTACACGAAAGCTGCCGATGTAGGTGCTGACCTTGTAGGTAAAGTTGAAGCAGGAATTCCTGAAGATGATCCACGTAACCCTGCTACCATTGCAGATAACGTAGGTGACAACGTAGGAGATGTTGCTGGAATGGGTGCCGATTTGTTCGGTTCTTATGTAGCAACCATGCTTGCCGCTATGGTACTTGGAAACTACGTAATTCGCGATATCATTTCTGTTGATGGTTCTTACTCTGACCTTTTCGGAAACATGGGACCTATTCTTCTTCCTATTGTAATTGCAGGATTGGGAATCATTTTCTCTATCATCGGATCGTGGGCTATTAAGATCAGCTCAAACGATGCGAAGGAGCCAGAAGTACAGAAAGCATTGAACATAGGTAACTGGGGGTCAATCATCCTAACAGGTATTGCTTCGTTCTTCATCATCAACTGGATGTTACCAGAAAACCTAATGATGAAGTTCTTCGGAGAAAACGGCGGACTTCCGATGGAAGTAGCTTCTTCTCGCGTGTTCTATGCAGTTCTTGTTGGTCTTGCAGTAGGTGGTTTGATTTCTATGTTTACTGAATACTACACAGGACTTGGTAAAAAGCCTGTTATGGACATTGTACAGAAGTCTTCTACCGGAGCAGCAACGAACATTATTGCTGGTCTTGCAGTTGGTATGATTTCTACATTCCTACCTATTCTATTGTTTGCTGGAGCTATCTGGGGTGCATATGCACTGGCAGGTTTCTACGGTGTGTCGATCGCAGCTTCTGCAATGATGGCTACAACGGCTATGCAGTTGGCAATTGATGCCTTCGGCCCTATCGCTGATAACGCAGGTGGAATTGCTGAAATGAGTGAACTTCCAGATGAAGTTCGTGAGCGCACAGACATCCTTGATTCAGTTGGTAACACAACAGCAGCTGTAGGTAAAGGATTCGCAATTGCCTCTGCGGCACTTACTGCACTCGCATTGTTTGCAGCTTACGTAACTCTTACTGGAATTGATGGTATCAATATCTTCAAGGCGAAGGTGCTAGCTGCATTGTTCATTGGAGGAATGATTCCTGTAGTGTTCTCTGCACTTGCTATGAACTCTGTAGGTAAAGCGGCAATGGCCATGGTGAAAGAAGTACGTCGCCAGTTCAAAGAAATTCCTGGAATTATGGAAGGGAAAGCTGAACCAGAATACGACAAGTGTGTTGAGATTTCTACACAAGCTGCATTGAAAGAAATGATGCTTCCTGGTCTTCTTACTATTGTTACACCAATCATCGTTGGATTTGCAATGGGAGCTGAAGCACTCGGTTCTTATATGGCAGGAGTAACTGTATCAGGTGTTCTTTGGGCTATCTTCCAGAACAACGCTGGTGGAGCTTGGGATAACGCTAAGAAGTCATTCGAAGCTGGAGTAATGATTGATGGTGAAATGACCTTCAAAGGTTCTGAAGCTCACAAAGCGGCAGTTACAGGAGATACGGTAGGTGATCCCTTCAAAGATACGTCTGGTCCTTCTATGAACATCTTGATCAAACTTACTTGTTTGATCGGGTTGGTAATTGCACCGATCTTGGGTGGACATATTGATCACGCAGATCACGGTTCAGACAACAATACTATTGAAATGAACGAGGCAAAAGCAAGCCTTTCAGATGACACTGTAGATTATACAGACGTCAAATAACATTAACTTCTTAAAGGGCTCGGTCAACAAAACCGAGCCTTTTTTGTTTCTACACAAACCGAATGAATATGAAAGCACAACTCCTTACATTCGCTGCAGCAGCTATGCTAGCAGCAAGTTGCTCTAACGGAGGCAACGAACAAGCATCAACAACTTCAACCGAAATTTCAGCATGTGATTGCGTTGAAGTATACAAAGGTGAAGACGAAGCCTCTAAGGCATCTTGTGACGAAAAGCGCAAAACAGCAGCTTTTGATGATGAATTTAGAAAGTGCATGGCGGCCTCTATTACAGGACGAGACCCTGAAGAAGTGAACCTCATCAAGCAAGATGAAATGAAGTTAGAAGTGCCTGTTGATGCTACCTACATGGTGGACGCGGCTAAATCAAAAATAGTTTGGACTGGTGGAAAAATCACTGGAGCAAAACACACTGGGTTGATCACAGCTAAATCTGGAGCTGTTTCTTTCGCAGGTGGAAAAATTGCAGGTGGAAAGCTGGTACTTGACATGACGTCAATCACCAACACAGACCTACCAGAGGATCAAAAAGCGAAATTAGTTGGACACTTGTCTTCTGAAGACTTCTTCAATGTAGGTGAACATCCTGAAGCATACTTTGAATTCGCTTCTGCAGAGAGCACTGGCTCTAACGCGGAAATCACTGGAAAACTCTCTATCAAAGGAATTGTGAAGCCAGTTGTATCCAACGTTATTTTCTCTTCTACTGGAGAAAATGGAGCAGTAATCACTGGAACGCTTGTAATTGACAGAACTGAATGGGATGTTAAATACGGTTCAGGTAAATTCTTCGATGATCTTGGAGATAACATGATCAATGACGACATCACGTTGAAGTTCCAATTGAAGGCCTTCAAATAAGAAACTACTCTCACTAAAAAAGCCGGATCCATTAAGGGTCCGGCTTTTTTTATGCCTTGTATGAACTAGCGGTATGTTTAGAACAAACCGTGTAATTCTGCATCAATGCGTTGGATGATTTTCCCAAGATCTTCATCGTCTTCATGGAAGCGATTGTCGTCTACATCTATAATCAGGAGCTTCCCTTTGTCATAGGTAGAAATCCATGCTTCATAACGCTCATTCAATCTAGTGAGGTAATCAAGACGAATTGCTTCTTCGTATTCTCGCCCTCTCTTTTGGATATTCGTCACCAACGCCGGAACGCTTGCTCTGAGGTAAATCATCAAATCAGGTGGAGTCAAGAACTCATCCATTAATTCGAATAGTGAGATATAGTTCTCAAAATCACGCGTTGTCATTAAGCCCATTGCGTGCAAGTTCGGAGCGAAGATATAAGCGTCTTCGTAGATTGTACGGTCTTGAATGATTTTCGCCCCAGACTTTCTCAATTCCATGAGTTGTGCAAAACGCGAGTTCAAGAAATAAATCTGAAGGTTGAAAGACCAGCGATGCATGTCTTTGTAGAAATCATTGAGATAAGGGTTATCGTCAACGTTCTCGTAGTGAGGCTGGTATTTATAGTGTTTCGCAAGTTGCGTCGTAAGCGTAGTCTTTCCAGAACCAATGTTTCCGGCTATTGCTAAATGCATGTAGATTTGTTTAGATAGGACCTCTAAAGTACAAAATCAGATGCTGACTGTGATGAAATTATTCGGCATTTTGTGCTACAATTTCCAGTTTGCCTTCAGAAAGGTAAAATGACCTTCTATTCTGTTGATCTGTAAGTGTTTCCAGATTGGATTCACCCTTGTTTTCAATGACCTGGGGCTCAATATCTCCATAATTATACCACATGGGTCCATGATCTGTTTGCAGATAAACTCCGGAAGCGTGGGCTCTCATATAGGTCAGGTTATCCACTGGAATACGTTTGGTCAAACTGCCGAAACGATCAAATACCCATAAGCCATACGAAGCATCGGCAAGAATCAATTGCTCATGGCGTTCGGCCATCCCAATGACTTTTGGCTCGCGCCCTGTGCTTGCCGGTAAATAACCTGTGCGCGCCTGAACGGCCATGCGCTCATTCACTCTGAGCACTTCTTTGCTAAGCGCATCGTAAACCCAAAACTCTTGGTTAACGCCTGATGCCACCCATTCTGGCAACCCCACTCCTGTTTCCCACAATCGCAGCATTCGTTGTTCGCTCAATGTATTGTCTAACAGCAAAAGACTCCCTGTTTCACGGTAAAACAGCATAGGTCTTAATGGATTGCTTACATCAAGTTGAGAGGGAGCTCCCACATTCATTTGACTAAAAACGAACAGGGTGTCTCCAGCAACATCGTGTTTCACTAAAGTGCTGTTGTCTAAGGTATATACGTACCCCAAATCATCTACCCTGAAGTACTTGACATCTTGTTCCCACGCAAAGGTGAGCGCTTGAATACTACAAAATAATAGGATCGAAATCATTCGGTTACCGTTTCCTTTTTATCGTTAACGAAAGAAAGTAGGTCATCCATGTAGATTCGTTCATTGCTTAATCTTGGCACTTTGTTCTGACCGCCAATCTTTCCCCGTGACTTCATCCATTCATAAAACGTGCCACAAGGAGCTTGGTGAACAATTGGTTCTCTCAGATTCAAATCAAAAGATCTCTTTGCCGAATAATCCGAATTGACTTCTTTCAAAGCGGTGTCCAAATGCTTGGTGAAATGTTCCAGCTTCTGAGGAGCCTTATCGAACTCAATCATCCATTCATGTGCTCCAGTTTGAGCATCGGTCATGTATACCGGACAAGCACTGTAGTCATTGACACGCGCCCCTGTAGCAACGGACGCCCTTTTGATTGCTTCGTCTGCATTTTCTATGATGAGTTCTTCACCAAACGCATTGATGTAGTGCCTCGTTCTGCCCGAAACTTGAATTCGGTAAGGTGCCTTGGAAGTAAAACGAACCGTATCTCCAATAAGGTACCTCCACAAACCAGCATTCGTACTAATTACCAGTGCATAATTCTGACCAATCTCCACTTCTTCGAGCAAGACCGTCTCGGGGTCCTCTTTCCCGAATTCACTCATAGGCATGAACTCGTAGAATATGCCATAATCTAACATGAGGAGTAAATCATCACCATGCAAGGTATCTTGAATTCCAAAGAAGCCTTCAGAAGCGTTGTACGACTCTACGTAGTTCATTCCAGTCTTCGGAATGAGTTTTTCGAATTGACTCTTGTAGGGTTTGAAGCTAACGCCGCCATGCATGAAAAGTTCTAGGTTTGGCCAAACTTCAAGAATGGAAGAGGCGCCTTTGAGCTCCATTATTCGCTTTAGCAAAACCAGACTCCAACTTGGAACGCCACATAAAATACTAACATCTTCATTCATGGTGGCCAAGGCCATCTTTTCAATTTTTTCTTCCCAATTATCCAAGAGAGCGATTTCCTTATTCGGTGTCCTCCTCAATTCTACCCAAATTGGTAGGTTTTCAATGATAATGGCAGACAAGTCGCCGGTGAAAGCCTCGTCGTTAATGGAATGTATGTTACTACTTCCACCCATGACCAAGGATTTTCCAGAGTAAGGTTTTCCGTCTGGCACATTCTGACAATACATCGCCAATAGATCCTTCCCTCCTTTGTAATGGCAATCTTCAAGCGCTTCTCTTGTTACCGGTATGTACTTGCTAATATCGCTTGTAGTCCCCGAAGATTTCGCAAACCATTTTACCCGTGAAGGCCATAATACGCCTTGTTCACCGTCTCTCAGGCGATCAATGTATGGTCTCAGTGCGTCGTAGTTTCGAATAGGAACAGCTTTCTTAAAATCCTGAATTCTAGAAACACTGCCTAACCCGTGATCTTTTCCAAAATCACTATCCCGTCCTTCGGCAATTAATCTTTCGAACCATTCCATCTGAACTTCCATCGGATACTTCCGAAACAATTCGATCTGATGCAATCGTTTTTTTATAACCCACGAAAAGAATGTATTGAATGGCATAGCGCAACGAATGAATTAGAAAAATACGTAGAAAAATGAGACGGCTAATTTTATTCCTGAATTTTGACCACTTATACCATACAATTCTCTCATTCTGAGATTTTTGTGTAATTCCCCACAAGTAAACCTTAACAATACGTCTCTTAACTAATTTGCTATGCGAGGCCTAATACTCCTTTGGCTTTGTTTGCTAATGACTCCGTTTATCCCTCAATCCATTGGCCAAAGGGACATAGACTACAACACCCTGCACCAACGCAACGTAGAATTGTTATGGAAATCTCCAGAAAAGGCTGTTCCCGCTGAAAAAGAACTCTACGCCTCGGTTACTTCAGACTCACTCCTTTCTGTTTCGTCTAGACTTATTGCTGTTGGGTACTCCATTCAAAACCAATGGGATTCTGCCATGGTGTATCATTACCGAAGCCTACTCCATGTGCAAAACGCAAAAAATAATCATCTGCTTGGCCTCTCCCTGAACAACATAGGCTTAGCCCACCTCCATTTGCACGACACCGCCGAAGCGGTCATTCAGTTTAATCTTGCTGAACCATTGCTCGAGGAATTCGCATCTTCAAGGGAAATGGGGAATTTTCACCGAAGTCAATTTCTAATCACTCCTCGCGATGATCTCTTTAGGAGGAAAAAATCACTGTACACTGCAATTAAATTTCATTCAGAGAATACGGACTCGACTGGCTTGGCATTCTGCTATAGCCAACTTTCGCAAATAGCGCAAGATTCTGCTGTAGAGTACTTGGCATTGGCAACCATGTATACAGACACGTTGGTAACACCGTGTGATCATGCTTCAAATTTATACTGCCAAGCACGCATCGATATAACTAACGGAAATCCTAAACCAGCGATTCATTTGCTAGAACGGGCGTTGGAAATCAACCAAACTTCGTCTGGATGCAACCAGCCTTTCGAGATTTTGTTGTTGCTTAGTGAAGCGCATGAAACGATTCAAAATTACGATGATGCTCGGGAGTACCTGAATCTGTATTACGACCTAAAATCTAAGGAAAACCATAAAAATGCAGAAGCTTCAACTTCCGCCAATTACCTCAAAAAACTAAACCTTGAATTAAGTCAGCTTCGCGAAGAACATACTTCGGACGTACAACGGATAGCAGACCTCACCGAAAGTAACAGTAACACCCAGGTTTACTTAAAGTACTCTCAAATACTCAATGCGGTCATCATTATTGCGCTTATCAGTATGATTGTGCTTTCGGTTTTTCTAGTTCGAAATGTAAAAGAGAATAAACGGAAGAAAAACAGTCTCGATGAGAAAGTACAGGAATTGAGTGAAGCCCTTAACCGTTTGAAGTCTTCAGATGAAGCGCTAAAATCTACCCAAATGCAGTTGATTCAGGCTGAAAAACTCACCTCTTTGGGGACGCTAGTAGCTGGTGTCGCTCATGAAATAAACAATCCTCTTCACTACCTGCACAGCGGAATCTATCTCCTTCGTTCAAAAAACCCAGCGTTCGACAATCAGACCGACGAAGAAGAATTCACTGAGGTAATTGATTTAATGGAAAAGGGAGTTGAGGAAGCCAGCACAATTGTTGGAAACTTGAAGCAATTCAGTCGTAAACAAGATTTTTCAGCGCATACAGAAATAAGCTTGAACGATACCATTGCTAGAAGTTTGCAGCTACTGGAACATAAAATTCGCAAGGGCCCCGGAAGTATTCACGTTAATGCAGAACGGAATTTTGATGTACATGCCAACGAAGGCTCCGTTATTCAAATTTTCACCAACCTAATTATGAATGCCTTGTTCGCTTCGCCAGAAGAAAACTCCATTCATATAAACATCTTGGACTATGGCAATGGTGTGGTAAACGCTGAAGTAATTGACCAGGGAGTTGGGATCCCAGCAGAAATTCAATCACAAATTTTCGACCCCTTCTTTACTACCAAGCCAACTGGACAAGGAACTGGTCTTGGTTTGTCAATTGTACACTCTTTGGTGTCTGAGCAACATGGCTCTATTTCGGTTGAAAGTGAACAAGGAAAAGGAGCTAAGTTCACCGTGAACTTCCCCTATATCTCTTAAGATTTTGACTCTCGCCTTCCGTCTGCATGCAAGGCAAAACGACCTTCTTTTTTAGCATGAACATGGTCAAGTTCTGGCCATGGCCAACCTCCGAATTTCGTTTCCTGGTAATCTTTGAACGCTTGTTGAATCTCTTGTCTGCTATTCATAACAAAAGGTCCATGTTGCACTACTGGCTCGTTGATTGGTCTTCCCTGTAGCACTAGAACATTTGTTTTCTCGGCTCCAGCTTCGAACGTAACGTGCGCATTTGCAAGTACATCTGCGGAATGGTAATGAGGTACATCTACCCCATCTATTTTGAAAGTATCTCCATTGAAGAAGTATACCCTTCTATTTACACCAGCGTTCGCTTTGGGCAACACCCAAGATGCTCCAGGTTCCATTTCAATGTTCCAAATAGCGACATCATTAATGGCGTTCGCTGCCCACGAATCTGGCGGAGGGGCAGGTGCTTTATGGCGTTCAATTTGCCCTACAATGACTTCAACTTTTGTTGCTAGTCCTTTTTGATCAGCGTGTTCGTACTTCGGAATATCTTCGCCCCACAACATTTTGAAGTGTGGCTCTACCATTTTATTTGCCTTTGGCAGGTTCAACCAAATTTGAAAGAGTTCCATAGGATTGTCCTTTTCATCAGACAAAAGCGGGAACATTTCACTGTGCTGAACTCCCTTCCCTGCAGTCATCCACTGAACATCTCCATTCCCGTATCTCCCTGCGGCTCCCAATGAATCAGAATGGTCAACCATGCCTTCTCTCACTACTGTTATGGTCTCAAATCCTCGGTGAGGATGACCGGGAAAGCCAGGTATTTTCATTCCGTGGTACATTCTCCAGCCATCTTTAACAATGAAATCTTGTCCCATATGCCGGCCTTCTAAACTAGCTGCGGGCCCCATTTGGCCATTCCCTTTTGGGTAAGCATCTTCGTGATGAACACAGAACAAAAATGGATCTCTTGTTTCCCATTGGAACCCAAGCGGCTTGATATTACTTACGGTTGGGCCCAGTTCGTTCTCCAGCTTGGAAGCCGAAAAAGCCGCCTTGGAGGCAAAGAATGCCCCGGAAGTTAGCGCGGCAAATTTTTGAATAAAATTCCTTCGGTTCGACATAACGACTATTTAATGTAGCAACATCTATTTAAATGCAATTGTTTAAAGGTACTGTTCTATCTTTAAGTCACCAAATGGCTACTTCGCCATAAAAACACCCGCAGGTCATGGCAAACAACACCCTTTTAGTAGACGAAAGACAAGGAGATATTGGAAACTTCATGGTGGGACGGTTGCTCCCTTTTCTCAAAAAACGTCAAGTTGGGCCTTTCACTTTTATTGATCACATGGGTCCTTCAGAGATGGGGCCAGACAAATGGATGGACGTCGATCAGCACCCTCATATCGGGTTGAGCACGTTGACTTATTTGATGGAGGGATCTATTCAGCATCAAGATAGTACTGGAGCGAACCAAATTATTGAAGCAGGTGATGTCGGCTTCATGACGGCAGGAAAAGGCGTAACGCACACTGAACGCACTCCACGTGAATTAAGGAAAAACACGCTTAAAATGCATGGCTATCAAATTTGGGTGGCCATGCCGAAGGAGTTAGAAGAAAGTGAACCCTCTTTCCAATACATCACCAGAACACAATTGCCTCACTGGAAAGAAGGTAATTTAGAGATCACGTTAGTTGCTGGAACAGGTTTTGGAAAACAATCACCACTTCAAGTGCATTCCGATCTATTTATGGTAGACATCACTGCCGCTGAGGCAGAGTCCCTTGTCATTGATGGGGAACTCAAAGGTGAAATTGCCATCGTGGTTACACATGGGCAGGTTACCGTTGAAGGCGAGACGATAGAAGCCGGACAAATGCTCATTTCCAAAACTTCAGACACTTGCTCAATTTCCATGAGCCCTACTACACGGGTGCTCCTTTTCGGAGGTACTCCTTTGCCCGAAGAGCGATTCCTACTTTGGAATTTCGTTTCGTCATCCAAAGAACGTCTTAAACAAGCGAAGGCAGCATGGGAAAAGAAAGAATTCCCTGTTGTACCCGGAGATACGACATACATTCCTTTTCCTTCTTCTCGCTTCTAGAAGCAATATTAGTCTGGCGTATTAAGCTAAAAAAACCGTTTTTCGATTTACGAACTCCAAGATTCCGTCTCTACCCAATTCTCTCCCAAAACCTGATTGTTTCGTACCACCGAATGGCAATCGAGGGTCAGACTTTACCAAGGAATTGATAAAAACGGCTCCATCTTCAAAATCCCCCAATCGTGAGAGCACTTGATTTTCATTCGAAGTGCAAACCGTGACCCCTAATCCATAAGCGCTCTTGTTTGCCAGTTCAATTGCTTCTTCAAAGCTCTTCACCTCGGTCACACAAGCCAAAGGTCCGAACGTTTCTTCTCTGAAACAGGGCATTTCTGGACTTACGTTGCTAATAAGTGTTGGTTCGAAGAAACAGTCTTCGTAGACACCTCCAAGGTGTAAACGTGCTCCTAAATCTAAACTCACTCTCAGTTGATCTGCTAATTTTTCCGCCAAATCTCTTCTCGCCAATGGCCCAACATCAGTTGATTCTTTCGTAGGATCTCCTCCCTTGAGTTTTGAAATTCGAATAGACAGTTGTTCAATGAACGCATCATGAACAGGTGCTTCTACCAGAAATCGTTTTGCTGCAATACAGCTTTGTCCGGCATTTAGCATTCGTGCATTCACGGCAATTTCCGCTGCTTTTTCTAAATCGGCATCTTTAAGCACAATGAAACCGTTGCTCCCTCCCAACTCAAGCAGGCTCCTTTTCAAATTCCCGCTGGCAATACGAGCCACCTTCTTACCAGCAATTTCACTTCCTGTGAGCGATACTGCTTTGACACTTTCATTACCAAGCACCAGTTCGATTGCTTCATGACCTATTGGTAAGAACTGGAATACACCGCTAGGATATCCGGCTTTGACAAACACTTCCTCGATCAACTTTCCACACCCAAGCACGTTTGAAGCATGCTTCAGGAGCGCCGTATTTCCTGCCATTAGCGTTGGAGCCGCGAAACGAAACACTTGCCAAAAGGGAAAGTTCCAAGGCATTATGGCTAGAATGGTACCTAACGGGTCATGACGAACAAAACTCTTTTGAGCATCAGTAGAAATGACCTCATCGGCTAAAAAACCAGCAGCATGCTCGGCATAATAGTCACACACCCACGCACACTTTGTTATTTCGGCTCGTGATTCTTTTATGGGCTTCCCCATTTCAGCTGTGATCATGGAGGCGTACTCTTCCGTATTGGCTTTTAAAGTTTCAGCGACCTTATTCAACAACTGCGCCCGATGCTGCAAAGAGGTCTTTTTCCACGAAAAAAACGCCTGTTCCCCATGGTTTAGCTTAGATGCTAACTGCCCTTCGCTGAGCGACTCATGAACAGCGATTTCCTTATTTGTATAGGGGTTGATGCTTTTGAAAGTGGTCATTGACGTTCAATTTTTGAGTTGAAAAAAGATAAATTAAGATTATGGCTACGAAATCTCTTGAGTTAAATTGAGATGATTGGAATTTAGAATAATATTGTACCAATATTATGAATGACCATGAGTATTTATTCTTTGGAAAATGATCCGGAATTCATCAATCTTCAAACGGAGATGGTTCGCATGCAACAATGGGTGATCGATCAAAAAAAACGGGTTGTAATTCTTTTTGAAGGAAGAGATAGTGCTGGCAAAGGTGGCGCCATTATGCATTTTATTCGCTTCATTAATCCGCGCTTTTATGAAGTTGTTGCGCTTAACAAGCCTTCTGACGATGAGCGTGGACAATGGTATTTTCAACGTTACATTACCCATCTTCCCAAACCCGGACATATTCTTTTTTTCGATCGGAGTTGGTACAACAGAGCTGTGGTAGAACCGGTGATGGGATTTTGCACGAAAACGGAATATGAACGTTTTATTCCTCAAGTTCAACAATTTGAAAAAATGATGATTGATGACGGAATACTTCTGTTTAAGTTCTGGTTCTCCATCAAAAAATCAGAACAAAAGCTCCGATTGGAAGAACGAAAGACCAATCCATTAATCCAATGGAAGCTTAGTTCAGTAGATATGGAGGCCCAAATGAAATGGGAGAACTACACTTTTTACAAAACTGAGATGTTCAAGTTAACCGGCACAAAACAATCTCCTTGGATCATTTGCGACGGGAATGACAAGGAAAAAGCTCGAAAAGAAGCAATACGTTATGTGCTGAATTCCATCCCTTACACGAAGAAGGGGAGCACGGGAGAGCGGTTAACTCCTGATTTGAGCGTCATTCGAATCGAAGACTCGTTTTCACAACTGAAGTAAAAAAAAAGGCCATTGCTTTTAACAATGACCTTTTCAATGGTAGCGGGGGCAGGACTCGAACCTACGACCTTCGGGTTATGAGCCCGACGAGCTACCAACTGCTCCACCCCGCAATATATTTTAAACGCTTACTTTGGTAAGTAAACTGTAAATTCTTTTGTATCCCTTTCGTTTAAGGGACGGCAAATATAGGTATTATTCCTTTCTTTGCAAATATATTTAAAACCAAAGCAATTTGACACACCGCGCAGGATTTGTAAACATCGTAGGAAGTCCCAATGTTGGGAAATCTACACTCATGAACGCATTAGTTGGTGAGAAACTGAGCATTATCAACTCGAAGGCTCAAACCACCAGGCACCGCATCATGGGGTTGGTGAACGATGATGATTTTCAAATCGTCTACAGTGATACCCCAGGGGTACTAGACCCTCAGTACAAACTACACGAAGGAATGATGAAGTTCGTTTCGAGTGCGTTGCAAGATGCTGATGTGCTTTTGCTTGTGACCGACGTATTTGAAGAAGGGCTGAACCACCCACAAACACTCGACAAGATTGCTGATATGGATGTTCCAATTTTCATCCTGATCAACAAGATCGATCTAGCGGAAGACAAAGAGGCCGTCGAGAAGAAAATCGATATGTGGAAAGAGCGCATTCCACGAGCCATTGTGGCACCTATTTCTGCTCTTCACAAATTCAACGTAGAGAAACTGTTGGACCATATTGTGGAGGTACTCCCAGAATCTCCTCCCTACTTTCCAAAGGATGAGCTTACAGACAAGCCGATGCGCTTTTTCGTCTCAGAAATTATACGTGAAAAGATCTTGACCCATTACAAGCAAGAAATCCCTTATTCATGCGAGGTCATTGTAACCGATTACCACGATGAAGAGCGAATCACACGTATTCGTTCCGAAATCATTGTAGCACGAGATTCACAAAAAGGAATCCTCATTGGACACCAAGGAAAAATGCTTAAACGTGTGGGAACGGAAGCGCGAATCGACATTCAAAAATTCATCGATAAAAAAGTCTTTCTGGAAGTCTACGTGCGCGTAGATAAGGACTGGCGAAACGACGAAAGCAAACTAAAGCGCTTCGGATACCTCTCATAACTATGGTTCGATTCCCGAAGGCGAAAATTAACATTGGCTTATCGATCACATCGAAACGTGCGGATGGCTTCCACAACATTGAAAGCATCTTTCATCCCATTGGTCTTTGTGATATATTGGAAGCAATTCCCAATTCTACCGGGAAATTCAACCTGCAATTGGAAGGGCTAACCATCGCTGGAAAAGTAGAAAACAACCTTGTTTTCAAGGCGTGGGAAATGCTGCAGACAGACTTCGAAATTCCTGGTGTTGATGTTGTGTTGCACAAGATTATCCCAATGGGAGCCGGACTCGGCGGAGGTTCTGCAGATGGAAGTCACATGTTGTTACTTCTAAATGATCTTTTCGAACTGAAATTGACACAAGCTCAGTTGCTAGACTATGCCTTAAGACTTGGAAGTGACTGTCCTTTTTTCATCATCGAAGAGCCGTGCTTTGTGAGCGGAAGAGGCGAGCAGATGGAGCAAATTGACTTAGACCTCACTGGTAAATACATCGTCATCATCAATCCGAACATCCATATTGGCACTGCGGAAGCCTACAGATCTATCAGTCCGGTCAAAGCTCAGACGGATTACACGAAGTTGAGTAAAACACCCATCCACACTTGGAAAGACGCTGTGATTAATGACTTCGAAGCGCCTATGATGAGAAACTACCCTGCCTTGGAAGCAATAAAACAGCAGCTGTATTCTGCAGGAGCGATTTACGCTTCAATGACTGGCTCTGGGTCCACCATGTTCGGGCTTTTCAATGAGCAACCACCAAACATGGTTTTCGACCCTTCCTATTTCTGCTGGAAAGGCCAACTATGATCACTTCGGAGCGCGAAGGTATATTCCTATCCCCAGACCAAAGAACAAGATGTTCGGAACCCACACTGCTAAAGCGGCGGGAAGCCCTGCATTCGTGGCTGCAACGGTCATAATTTTCATTGTGAAGATGTAGGTCAATCCAATGATAATGGCAAGGAACAAATGAACGCCAGTTCCTCCTCGCACCTTTCTGGCCGCAATGGAAACTCCAATGAGAGTAAGCACATAAATGGCAAAAGCATTGGACGTTCTGGAATATTTCTCTATTTCAACAAAGGCCATGCTCCCTGAACCACTTGCTTTCACCTCATCGATGTAGTCATTTAGCTCGCTGTAGTTCATCGTTGAAATGATTTCTTTCCGTTGTCCAAAATCATCAATGGCCATATTCAGCAAAGTATCTAGTTCAGCCACGTGTCTAATATCTTCTGTGCCGTCTTCGTAGATATCGCGAATCTTTGCATTGGTGATCTTCCACTTATTATCGCCGAGTGATTTGGCTTTCGAAGCCATTATTTTTCGGACCATGCGTCCTTCTTCCCAATTCTCGAGGGCGAACTTATACCCCACCTTCCGCTCTGCTGTAATAGACCTGAAATAAGCGATTGCTCCAGGCTCAATTTCACGGTACATGTGATGATCACTGATGTGAAATTTGGTGTGGATATACTTGAACTCGAAATCGACTTTCACTTTGTTCGCCTCCGGCAAAATAATGTGAGCAATCAACAAAGACATCACCACCAGAAAAGTGGACGCCATGAAATACGGGCGCAGAAGACGATTGAAACTCACCCCACCTGACAACACGGCTATGAGTTCAGACCGTTGAGCCAGTCCAGATGTAATCAGGATGATGGCTATAAACACGATAAATGCGCTGAGCATGTTCCCGAAATGAAAACAAAAGTTCAGGTAATAATCGATGAGAATTTCAGAAAACGGCGCCTCATTGGTAATCAAGTCATCTACATTTTCAGACAAGTCGAAAACAACAGCAATAACACAGAATGCTGCGATCATGAAGAAAAAAGCTCCCAAGAACTTTTTAATGATATACCAATCGAGTTTTTTCATGAAGGGCGAATTAAATTCGCTGTGCTACTTGTTTCACCATCTTATTCTTCCAAGCAGTAAACGTGCCATCTTGAATTTTCTTGCGTGCTTCTTTTACGAGGTCGAGGTAAAAAGTCAGGTTGTGGACACTCGCGATGTACAAAGCCAACAGCTCATTCGCCGCAAAAAGATGTCGCACATAAGCCTTACTATACATTTGATCTACAATGGAAGTTCCGTTTGGATCAAGTGGTGAAAAATCTTCTGCCCATTTTCTATTCTTCATATTCATGATACCATCCCACGTGAAAAGGTATCCATTTCTTGCGTTACGAGTCGGCATCACGCAATCGAACATATCGACTCCTAAGGCGATATTCTCCAGAATGTTTGCCGGAGTTCCGACTCCCATCAAATACCTCGGCTTGTCCTTCGGTAAAATGCCACAAACCAAATCTGCCATGGCATACATTTCTTCATGTGGTTCACCCACGCTCAAGCCACCAATGGCATTTCCTTCCGCCCCTTGTTCTGCTATGAATTCAGCCGACTGCTTTCGCAGGTCATTGTAGGTAGACCCTTGAACGATGGGGAAAAGTGACTGACTATGTCCGTACTTATCTTCCGTCTCATTCATTCGAGTAATGCAGCGTTTCAACCAACGGTGTGTCATCTCCATTGACTCTCGTGCATAACCAAATTCACATGGATATGGAGTACATTCATCGAACGCCATGATAATGTCCGCACCGATGCTTCGTTGAATATCAATGGCACGTTCGGGCGAAAAGACATGAGTGGACCCATCAATATGTGACTTGAATTTCACACCTGATTCTTCGATCTTTCGATTGCCTGATAAGCTATACACTTGGTATCCGCCAGAATCGGTTAAGATTGGTCGATCCCAATTCATAAATTTGTGAAGCCCGCCCGCCTGTTCCAGCACATCCATTCCAGGTCTCAAGTACAAGTGATAGGTATTCCCTAAGATGATCTCTGCTTTCACATCATCTTTTAATGCCTGCTGGGGCACTGCCTTCACTGACCCCACTGTGCCAACAGGCATGAAAATAGGGGTTTCTATAACTCCGTGATCCGTTGTAATGCTTCCAGCTCTTGCTGAAGAATGGGGATCGTTGTGTTCGAGGGTAAATTTCATTGGTGCAAATGTAACCATACCTCGCGAAGCAATTCCTATAATTGCATATGATCGGTACACTCGTAAATGTTATTACCGTCGCCATAGGCAGTTCTGTTGGCCTAATTCTACGCGACAAACTGCCTCAACCGCTAATAAAAGCGGTATTCTCAGCATTGGGGCTTTTTACCATTCTAATTGGAATAAAAACGGCTTTTGATACAAGCGACTTATTTTCAGTAGTGATTAGCTTGGTCATTGGGGCAGTTATCGGACAAGCACTTCGGTTGGAGGAACGCCTCACTGCAACCATTGATAAACTGAAAACGAAACAGAATCCCTCTTCAAAAAACAACGATAGGTTTGCAGAAGGGCTAGTTACAGCGTTCATTTTATTCTGTGTGGGCGCAATGACTTTTATTGGATGCTTGAATGAGGGGCTAAAAGGAGATCGTAGTACTATTCTCACCAAAGCCATCATGGATCTTTTTTCCTCCGTAGCGTTGGCTTCTGCTTTTGGAAGGGGCGTGTTGTTTTCAATTATTCCTTTGTTGCTATATCAAGGCGGTCTTACACTCGGCGCTCAGTGGCTTGCGCCCTTTCTCACCACTGAAATACAAGCTGTAATACTTGGCTGTGGAGGAATTCTACTCATCGGGTTGGGGTTAAATATCTTGGAAGTGACCAAATTAAAAATAATCAATCTCGCTCCTTCTCTCTTGCTTGCTCCCTTATTTGCTACCTACATTCCCAAGCTCATGGATGTGACGAACGGTCTTTTTGACAGTCTTTTGTAGTGATATAGGTCATTTTGTCAGTTTATTTCTTGATTCTCTGCCTTTTTGCGTCTTCTTTTGCGTTGGCACATGCTTTGAACTATGCCGATCAAACAAAAACGCAAAAAAGAATCATTATGAATTTAGCAAAACAGTATAAGCAAAGCACCCCTTCTCTTTTCAACGCATTCTTTGACGATGCCTTCGCACGAGACCTGTTCTTAAATGACAAAAACAGAGCCCGACCGCATCAATTAAAAAGACCGGCTGCGAATGTCAGCGAATCTGACGCCGCATTTGAGATTGAGTTGGCACTTCCAGGGTTTGACAAGAAAGACTTGAAGATTGCCCTTGAGAAAAACCGTTTAACGCTCTCCGCTGAACCAACAACTTCAGACAATAAAGAAGCAAAAAACTACACGTTCCGTGAGTTCAACTCAACAACATTCAGCAGACAATTTGTAATTCCTCGATCAATTGATCGGAAGAATATTGAAGCGAAGTATGACAATGGAATTCTGTTCGTCACACTTCCTAAGAAGAAAGAAGCTATCGATCCTGTAAAAGAAATCAGGATTAAATAAGAGAGCAGTTTTGGTTAAGGTTAGAAGGCGGAGCCCAACGGGGTTCCGCTTTTTTTATGGCCGGTTTTGTCGAAAAAACTCCATGTAGCTCAACCCTTTTTCTACATAACGAGGGTCATGGGTCCTAGGTTTACCCACTGTAGGATACTTTCGCCCCGTATTATGGTAATGAAATGCGTCTTTATAATTTGACTTTCGGACGAAACGTCCATACTCATCATTGATCCAGCTCATTCCGTAGTACAATCCGTCTTCCCCTCTAATATCAGATACATTCACGTCCATACCAATGCACTTGTACCCCATCAATTGGAAGGGCCCCCAAGACGTTGCCAAATTTCGCACTGCGCCATCTGACGCATCTTCAAGGTGCGATTGGCGAATGTTCTCGTACTTTCTCCTATCACCACTTTTAACCTGCAACAACCGATTGTACACGCCTTGTTCAAAACGCTTTCCGGCAGGTTTTTTACCACTCGTTTCCAAAACAATCAATGCCATCAGGTACTCGTAAGACAAATCGAACTCATCTGCGTACTCTTTCACATCTTCGCCGTAATTAGCCAACGTGACCTCCAGCGCATTGCCCTGAAAAGCGGCATTCCCGGGAACAACAACATCATGATTACCCTGTAGCAAAAAATAGCCTCCTGCAATGAGCGCCATTAGGGCAAGTAATGAAAGAATGACAACCTTGTTTCTGGACATGGATGGAATGTGTACTTTAGATTTCGCACTAAGTTCAAAATAAGTTGCTATGCCTGCAAATAAGTATGCACTTCTTCGTTACAGAATCATCGACCGATGCATTTCAAACAGCGCCAAGCCTTTTCCTACCAAGGAAGATTTGAGGCAAGCTTGCGAAGATGCGTTGTACGGAAGCGACGGAGAGAACATAAGCGAAAGCACCATTGAAAAGGACTTATGGGCCATGCGGAATGAAAATGACCTTGGTTTTCACGCGCCGATCTCATACAGTAAAGCACATAAAGGGTATTTCTACACTGATGAGGACTATAGCATTAGCGACTTAAGCCTCAACGAAATTGATTTAGACGCGTTGAATTTTGCCGCAGATACCATCATGCAATTTCGAAATATTCCCATATTCAGTCAGTATGAAAATGCGATCGAGAAGATTGTTTCCCGTTTGAAAATTTCTCCTGATGTTAATGACAGGAGCTCAGATCGATTTATTCAGTTCGAAGAAGCGCCTGAGGTGAAAGGGTTAGAGCACCTCACTCCTTTGTTGGAAGCCATTCGCGAACGCAAGGAAGTCGCATTTGAGTACGAGAAATTTTCTGATGGTAGTTTAAAGCCCCACCGGAATCACCCGTACCTTTTGAAAGAGTACCGCAACCGGTGGTACCTCATTGCCTGGGAAGCAGAGAAAAGCGACTACCGCACGTACGCCCTAGATCGGATGAAGGCCTTGCAGGTGAAGAAGAAGACATTTGAAACGCATTCTGACTTTAATTCAGATCGATTTTTTGAACACAGCATTGGCATTACAGAAATTGATTCTGAGCCGGTGAGAATAGTACTCAATTGCAATCAAGTACGAGGTAAGTACTTGGAAAGTCAACCAATTCATAGCAGCCAGCGCATTACATGGTTGGAAGACGGGAACGCCGAAGTAACACTAAACGTGCTGATTACCTATGAATTAATTGCCGAGCTACTGAGTTATGGTCCTTCTACTCGGGTAGTTGAACCACTTCAATTACGCGATCGACTGCAAGCCACTTTGGAAGAAAATTTGGCTCAGTATTTATAACGTAAATACGTTACGCTCTACCTCCCGAACCTTGTATCAAACAACAACGATATGCAAGGTTCAACCAACCGTTCTTCACAAAAGAACATTTTCAGATTTTCCTCTTTCAGTCTTGAGGCCATTTCATTTTTCACTCATCGTGATGCTGTTCAATTAAGTGGATCGTATTCTTCCAATGGAAGGAAGCGAAAGGCAACCTTCCAAATGGACTATCCACTGCTGAATCAATTTCTTCGCTCCAAACTAAACAACACGAGAAGCTCAAGCTTAATGTCGCACATCGGTGCCTCTCTTTCAAGCGCATCTCCAAGATGGGAATGCATCACCCTACACGAAGTGTTAGGCGCACCCGTTCTCCTCAGTCAATTAGGCCTCATTTCTACGGGTGGGTCAAACAGCACTTCACCTATGATTAACGGGGTCTTCAGCTTAAATGATGAAGAAAAAAGTTGAACGTAAATCCTTTACGGTCTGCCCTCCGAATATTGTACCATCAAACAAATAACACCAAGGATATGTACTCACTTTCTGACGTTCGCAAACACATTGATTCTATTTCTCGTCCAACTGGTTACAACACGTATGCATGGAATGTGACGAAAAAAATGGCCATGGAAGTATGGACATGCTATCTGAACAACCGCCCATTCAGAAAGCCGGTAAACTATTTCTGCAAAGAATTTTACCAAATGATTCAAACCCCCGAAGGAAAGTACATCATTCCTGAAAACTCTTTCAGAGCATATTAAACTCGTTTTACCTAAACAATTTCTCCTCGGTTGGGGCTCGTTGCCTCGGTTTCCATTCCCCCTCCTTTGCGGGCCCCAACCATTTTCCCATTGTACTCATTTTCTGATTTCCCAAGGGCGCTGTTAACAAGTCAATCCACCCTCTCTTCTACTACCTTTAGTTTATTCTAAATTTGAATTCGAACGATAATAACAGCACCTGTAATTTTGTAATTCAGCGGTTTTATTGATGTTTTTGTCTACATTTTTTGACAATCCATCGAGATAAAGTACCTTCGCTTAGCAGAATTCTGCGTGGTAAACAGAAAACAATGAGGGCTATCTCTGAGAATGCACATGCCCATCTTAATGAGTTGTATCACAACAAGCTAGGATGGTCACCCGCTAAAGAAGCGGGAGAAGCTGTGCTATTCGCATTTTCTGGTGACATCAATCAAAAGAAAATAGACGCTTTATTAAAGCTCACTGAAGAGGCTGTACTAGATAACGGCTCCAAAAGACAGGTGATGAAGCGTGTATGTACCGTTCTAATTGAGTGCCTTCAAAACATCTCAATTCACGGAGCAAAAGATGCCCAAGGCAAAGGAACATCCTATTTTATTCTCAGCGCCAACAAAGAAGATTACCTCATACAATGTGGTAACCTCGTATTCCAAGAAGATGCTAACCTATTGGCTTTTAAGATTGATGAGCTCAATAAACTTTCATTACCCGAATTAAGAAAGCTCTACATTGAAACATTGTGTAACGACAGCTTTAATTACAAGGGAGGAGCTGGTCTTGGGTTTTTGACCATTGCGAAGAAGTCTAGCAAACCGATGGCATATGACCTCGTTCCAACCGAGAATGAATTCGCCTTCTTCTCAACG
>JAQWQB010000005.1 GCA_029245065.1 Flavobacteriales bacterium
CAATAACGTTGTCTGCTAAACACGGCATCTCTTAAACGGTAGTTCGTTTTTCCTTGTCCGGCATGCACCTCTTCCAAGGCTTTGATAGCTGCTGTTACCGCCTTTTTTCCAGACATCCCATCGAGGAAATCTGAATTACAAAGTTCCACCGATTTATCTGTGCAGGCTCCTTCAGAAAGGTCTGTATCTTGAAATATATTGACGATTGGAATGCGGAATTCTGTGGCGAAATCCCAATCGCGTTGATCTCCTGCAGGAACGGCCATTACAGCTCCTGTTCCATAGGATACCAATACGTAGTCACCAATCCAGATTGGAATTTTCTTGCCCGAAAGTGGGTGCAATGCGTAAGCACCGGTAAAAACGCCGGTGGAAGTTTTGACATCACTCTGTCTGTCGCGCTCGGTCTTCAACGCCGCTGCTTCTTTATAGGCAGTAACGGCTTCTTTGTAATCGGGAGTTGTAATTTGGTCAACCAAATCGTGCTCGGGAGCAAGCGTCATGAAGCTCACCCCGAAGATGGTATCAGGGCGGGTAGTGAACACTTCAACAGCGGCATCATGTGCTTCCAATTTGAAGGTAACTTTCGCTCCTTTGGATTTACCAATCCAGTTCTTCTGAATTTCTTTAATTGAGTCAGTCCAATCAACGGTATCCAAGCCATTGATGAGCCTGTTGGAATATGCGGTAATACGCATCATCCATTGTGTCATACGTTTTTGCACCACCGGGTGCCCTCCACGTTCAGACTTTCCATCTTTGATTTCATCATTCGCGAGTACAGTACCCAATGCCGGACACCAATTGACCATGGAGTCAGCCAAGTAGGTCATTCTGAAATGCATCAAGATGGCTTGTTGTTGCACATCGTTCATGCTTTTCCAGTCTGTAGCGGTGAATTCACCTGCGAAATGTTGTCCGAAGAATGGGAACAAGCTTAAGTCCAAGGTCTTCCACCAATTTTCATCAATGGAAGCATTGATGTCATAAGTACCGTTTGCTTCAAACTTTTCGACAAGTGTAGCAATGCCTTCCGCTTTGTTGGTGTCAATGTTGTACCAGCTATCGAACAACTGGGCAAAAATCCACTGGGTCCATTTGTAGTATGAAGGGTCACTGGTTCTTACCTCTCTGCTCCAATCGTAGCAAAAGCCAATTTGATCAAGTTGTTGTCGGTAACGAGCAATGTTCTTTTCCGTTGTGATGGCTGGGTGCTGACCTGTTTCAATTGCATATTGCTCTGCTGGCAAACCAAATGAATCATAACCCATTGGGTGCAATACGTTGAACCCTTTGTGTCTTTTGTAACGAGCAAGAATATCTGAAGCGATGTAGCCTAGAGGGTGCCCCACGTGTAGCCCTGCACCTGATGGGTACGGGAACATGTCAAGGACATAAAACTTCTCTTTGTCGGTACGCTCGGTAACTTTGTAGGTCCCGTTTTCATTCCAATACTTCTGCCACTTGTCCTCAATGGACCGAAAATCATACTCCATGATACTTCCTTGTCGTTGAATAATGAGGCGTAAAATTAGCCAAAAGCAACGTGTGCTACCACTTTACGGCAAGTTTTCCAGAAGTTCTTCTGTATTCGAGGTCGTCATGGGCTTTTGAAAGTTCTTCGATGCTGTAAAGTCCGCCCACTTTTGGCTTGATGATGCCTTGTTTATGAAGCTCCGTCAATTCCGTTAGGGCAGTGGCAATCAATTCAGGTTTGTAGTCGGCAATCTTCAGCATGTTGACCCCTATCAACGCTTGACTTTTGGCCATACGCATCAATGGTATGAGTAGGCCCATGCGTTGAAGTAGGCGGATAGTAGCCCATTTTCCGCCCTTTTTTCCTGCCCTTTCGGCGGCCCCATAAAGCACAACCCTTCCGCCCGAACCAATTAGGCGCATGTCCTTTTTGAAGGTGCTCCCTGCAATGGCATTGAAGGTCATGTCAATGCGCTTCTTTCCAAGAATACGCTTCATTTCTACCTCGTAATCTTGTTCGCGGTAGTTGATGACGTGTTGCACACCGAGGTCTTTTAATTGTTGCGCTTTTTCAGGAGAGCCAACTGTGGCGAAAATCTCGCAGTTCTTCCATTGCGCCAATTGCACCAATGCAGTTCCAACGCCTCCTGCTGCTGCGTGGATTAGGACACGTTCGCCTTCGTGCATGTTTGTTGCTTGCATACACGCGTACCATGCGGTGCAATACTGAGTTCCCAAGGCACACGCTTCAGCAGCATGCATGTTCTCTGGAACTTCTGTTATGCCTGAGGCTTTGGTTACGCAGTATTCGGCATAGGCACCAAAACGACTCATTCCGGCAACGCGTTTCCCGATCAATGCTTCCGGCACTCCCTGACCAACAGATTCTACTTTGCCTACCAAATCATATCCGAGAATCGAAGGAAGGGGAGGTGCTTCTCTGTAAAGGCCTCTTCTTGCCATGACATCGGCGAAGTTCAGCCCAAAGGCTTCAACTTTAATTTCCACATCTCCTTCTCCAGGTTGGTTTCTGGTAGTTTCTCTGATTTCAAATGCTTCTTTAGCCGAAGTGTTTTTCACCAACATTGCTGCTCTCATGCTTGCCATAATGGCGAAAGTAAGCAATTGGTCGTCATGCTAACAATCTGGTCTTTTTAGTAGCTTGCAGACTGCAATGTATTTAGCGAAAACACCAGCCATTTTAAAACCACTTGCAAGTGATCTTGTTTGGGATGTTCAGACGGAAAAGAAAGAGGTTTTTCTTACGTTCGACGATGGTCCCATTCCAGAGGTAACGCCTATGGTGCTTGATATTCTTGATGAGTACGAAGCAAAAGGGACGTTTTTCTGTGTGGGCGAAAATGTTGAAAGACATGCCGCCGTTTTTCAGGAAGTCATTGCCAGAGGCCATACCGTTGGAAATCACACGTACAAGCATGAAAACGGATGGAGAACTAGTCATATTTCGTATTTGAAAAGTGCATTGAAGTGCGCCGAACTGGTGAAAAGCGATTTGTTTCGACCCCCTTATGGCCGAATTAGAAAAGCACAAGCTGATAGTCTTAAGAAGCGTTTCAACCTCATTATGTGGGATGTGTTGAGTGGCGATTTTGATGCCAATAGGTCTCCGGATCAATGCCTTTCTGGGTTGACGAAGTACACTAAATCAGGTTCGGTAATTGTCTTCCATGACAGTCTGAAAGCCAAGAAAAGCGTGTTGGAAGTGTTGCCTAAGTACCTTGCCTTTTTGAAAGATGAAGGATACAGCTGCTCGCTGCTTACCACTGAAAACACACAGAAAAAGTAATTACATGAAGCCATCGTCATACAAAGCATTGGTTATTAGAGAGGCCGAAGACGGTTCATTCAGCAGGGCTATTGAGCATGTTTCGGCCGACTTTCTACCAGAGAATGAGGTGTTGATTCGCGTAAAATTCGCTGGGTTGAATTACAAGGACGCTTTGTCGGCAAGTGGACACAAAGGAGTAACCAGAAGCTTTCCGCACACCCCAGGAGTAGATGCAGCGGGTGTTGTTGTTTCAGATACAACGGGCACGTGGACTGAAGGACAGGAAGTGATTTGTACCAGCTTTGATTTAGGTATGAATACCAATGGAGGGTTCGCGGAATACATTTCTGTGCCGGCAGCTTGGGTAGTTCCGTTACCAACAGGAATAAGCTTGAGGCAGAGTATGGTGCTTGGAACTGCGGCATACACAGCAGGCTTGGCTTTGATGAAAATGGAACAAGGAGGGCAAGAGCCGAGTATGGGTCCTATTGCCGTGACTGGAAGCACCGGTGGCGTTGGAAGCATGGCTGTTGCTATTCTTTCCAAGGCGGGTTATGAGGTAGCTGCTGTCACTGGAAAAGCAGACAAAGCGGCTTACCTTCAATCGCTCGGTGCCACTTCAATCTTGAAGAGAGAGGAAGTGAATGACATTAGTGGAAGACCTTTGGTACGTCCAAAGTGGGCCGGCGCCATTGATAATGTGGGCGGAAAAGTATTGGCAACGCTATTAAAGGCCTGCGGGCGAAACGGCAACGTAGCTTCCATTGGACTCGTTGAAAGCGCCGAATTAGCTACAACCGTTTTTCCATTCATTTTGAACGGGGTGAACTTGTTGGGGATTGATTCAGCAGAGACGCCAAGCGCCATTCGCCATGCTGTCTGGAACAAACTGAGTACAGATTGGTCGCTGGATTTACCTGAAGCTTCGTCTACTTTTTGCAGTTTAGAAGACATTCCCTCTTACATGGATAAACTTCTTGCTGGAGAAGGAGTGGGTCGAATTGTTGCTGAACTCTAACGGTGTGGGACATTTCCTACATTCCCTTAAGAATTAGACCTACTGACGAGCCTGTTGATTGCGGTTACTTTTGATTCTCACGTTGAAACGATAGGGAATGAAAACAAGACTGCTTTTGATAGACGATGAAGTCATCACATTAAAGATGACAAAGATGATGTTGAATCAACATGAATTTGATGTTGAGACGTGTTTATCTACCTCCGAAGCCATTTCGGTGCTTACCAGTGGCGAAATAGATTTAATCCTGCTAGATATTTCCATGCCTACCATTGATGGCTTTGATTTTATCAAGTTGATGGGGGCACTTCATATTCGCGTTCCCGTGATCTTTTTATCGAATAAGAACGATGAGTTCACACAGAAACTCGCCATCTCAGAGGGAGTTAAGTGTTGTGTAAGTAAGAATACAGAAATAGCGCAGTTGCCGGCCATTATTAAAGAAGTCTTGAACGCAGCATGATTATGGCATATAAGAACCCACCCACAACAACGAAAAAATTAGAGGCACCAACGGGCGATTATGAACAGTTCTTGTATTCTGTTTCTCACGACTTGCAGGAGCCGTTGCGAATGGTGAATTCATTTTTGAAATTGCTTGATGGTAAAGTTGGTGAATCACTAGATGAAGATTCACGCAAGTACTTGGATTACACCATTGAGAATGCAGACCGAATGAAAGGCATGATCTACGCGCTGGTTGAACTGTCACGTGTAAACAGGAGTTCTGAGCAAATAGAGTCTGTTGATTTGAATGAAGTAATTATGGACCTCACAGGCATGTTTGAAAACAACATTGTGAGCCATCAGGCGGTCATTTCGAGTACCGCATTACCCCATGTTATGATGATTCCTGGGCAGGCGGTTGACCTCTTTAAAATATTCCTTCAAAACGCTTTTGATAACAAAGGAACCCGGCCGTTGGAGATTCACATTTCGAATAAAATGGTTGGTGATCGGGTTGAAATAAGCGTGAAGGATAATGGAATAGGAATAAAACCGGTATATTTAGATAAGGTGTTTGAGATGTTCAAGCGCACAGACGCACGTTCAGAAAAACTGGGCAGCGGACTGGCTATTGCGCGTGAGATTATCAAAAAATACGGAGGAACCATCCTTCTTGAATCGACACAAGGAGTTGGAACCACCTTTACCTTTACCTTGCCAGTTGTAACCATATGAGCTACCTCAAGACGAGAATTCTTGTCGTTGAAGACAATCTTCAAGATTTTATCATATTCAAAGAGGTCTTGGGTCAAGTCCGAGACTTATTCATTCATATTGAACATGCCGAAACCATGGAGTTGGCAACCGAAAAGTTGTCTACCGGTGTATTCGATATTGTATTCCTCGACTTGTTTTTGCCCGATAGTTTCGGCCAAGAATCTTTCCAAAGTGTTCGTCAATTGGCGTTCGCTCCAATTGTTATTCTTTCAGGATTATCAGATAAAAACATTGCCCTTGACATTGTGAAACAAGGTGCCCAAGACTACATCGTAAAAGGTGAGTTTGACGCAAATTTGCTCGAAAAAACGATCATCTATTCCATTGAGCGAAAGAAGTACCAAGAGAAACTAGAAGATTCTGAACGAAGTAACAGAACCCTAATTGAGGCTGTGGGAACGGCAATTGGTGAGTATGATTACACTGAGCTTTTCAACTTCATAAAAGCAAAAAGAGAAGCTGGCGTTACAGACATCCTTGAAGAGTTGAACTTGGACTATGACAGGGCGAAAGAGATAGGGAAACTCATGAAGGTAATCAACCTCAATCCAGAAGCTTTGCGCTTGTATGGCTGTGATTCGAAAGACGATTTTGAGGCTTCTAGATCGAAATTTTGCACCAACCATATTACGGAATACATGTCTGTGGCTATTCAGTGTATTTGGGACGGAAAAACGGAATTCACTTTTGAACTTCCCTGCTTCAATAAACAAGGCATTCAATTTCACACCTTGAAAAAGTGGAATTTGTTAGGGAAAGCAGAAGGATTCTACCGACTGATTATTAGTACCCAAGATATTACAGAGATAAAATCAAAAGAAGAAGAGGTATACGTGCAGTCCCAAGCCATGGAAAGCGTTGCCGTAGCTTCCTCTTTGCTGTTACAAGATGGGCCCCTTGAAGACCGTATCATTAAATCGTTTGGAATGGTGAGTTCCGCTTTTGATACGAACAAGGCAGCCGTATACTTGCTTCACACGAAGGACCTTGACTTCAAGTTTGAATTAAAAGCTTTTTGGAACACTGATAATGAATCTTTTCCGGGCTTGAAATCAGGAAGTATTGCCGATTGGGAGTTACTTCCAGCTGTGGGCGAGTCGCAAACAGGAAGACCAACGCTTTTTACCCAAGAAAACAGTAGCCCTGAGGTGAAGAAAATACTTGAATTTCACAATGTGTACCAAGTCATTGCAGCCCCTTTTCTTGTGCGAGGGGTGGGAAATGGTGTGGTTATCATCGGGATTAAGGAGAAGTCAAAAGTGCGTAACCACGTGTATTCTGGATTAATGACATTGGCTGGAAACATTGGAGCTGCCATGGCAACCTACAATGCCCAAGAGAAGCTTAGACATATCAACGAAGACCTGGAATTGCGTGTTTACCAGCGTACACACAAAATGCGGGATGCCATGCGGGAGTTGGAATCGTTTAGCTACTCGGTTTCGCATGATTTACGCGCGCCGTTGAGAGCCATAAGCGGATTTACAGAGGTGCTTGGCAGTGAGTACGACTCGAAACTAGACGATGAAGGAAAAAGGTACTTAGGAATCATTCGAAAAGGGGCGAACGAAATGTCTCAGCTCATTGATGATTTGCTTGATTTCTCTCGTACCGGTCGAAAGAAAATTTCTTCAGAAGAAGTGAATATGCAGTTGCTCACCGAACAGGTGGTCCATGAACTAAAAGCCCAAGTTGTTGACAGGGAAATCACCTTCGATATTGGGGAGCTAGACACCTGTTTTGGTGATACCTCTATGATTCGCCAAGTTCTTGTCAACATCATTTGGAATGCCGTGAAATTTACCGCCAAAGAAGCCGAGGCGAAGATTTCTATTCACTCAGAAAAGGAAGGTGATTTCATTGCATACACCGTAACCGACAATGGCGTTGGGTTTAGCATGGAATACGCAGAAAAGCTCTTCGGTGTGTTCCAACGTTTGCATGCGCAAGATGAATTTGAAGGTACGGGCGTAGGGTTAGCCATCGTTCAACGAATTGTCAAAAGGCACGGAGGCACGGTGGTCCCAAAAGGAGAAGAAGGAGTAGGCGCTAGCTTCAGATTTACGCTGCCACTAGACCCATCTTTGATCACTGAAATAGAAGAAATTGTTCCTGAGAATCAGATGCGTTAAGCATCATTCAGCAATTTAAGCTTTGCTTTGATTTCATCAATTTCGCCCTGAGAAGCACGAATTTTCTTTTCGATGTCCTTTTTCAATGACTCCGCTCCCGGACCAGTGAATATGGACATGTTCGTCTCAAACTTGAGCACATCTTGCTTTAAGCGATCAATTTTATCTCTAAGAAGGCGCTTCTCACGAGAAAGATCACGTCCGGCGTTGTCATTGTTTTTCAATGATTCAATGCGGCCCTTGTAAGCTTCAACAGATTTTTCACGTCGACCCATCTTGAGGTTATCATACTTGCCATCAATCGCAGCGTAATATGCTTCATTGACTGACTTGATATCCTGTTTAGGGACGTATCCGATTTCATTCCATTTGGCCTGGAACGCTTTCAGACTCTTTAGGTCTTCACCTTGATTACCACCAAGTTCAAACGCTTTGATTTCTTCAATAAGCGCTAGCTTGGCCGTTTTATTTTCTTTCTGGCGTTCGTCCATGCCAGCGAAATTCGCCTTCTTGGCATTGAAGAATGTGTCGCAAGCAGCTCTGAATCGTTCCCAAAGTTTTCTTTCTTCACCTGGTGCGGCAGTTCCCGCTGCCTTCCAATCCTTTTGAAGCTTGAGAAATGTTTCTGTAGTTGCTTTCCAGTCGGCATTTTCTTTGAGTGCTTCAGCCTTTTCAATCAACGCTTTCTTGGTTGCTGAACTAGCCTTTTGCTCTGTTTTCTTCGAATCGTAGAATTTGTTTTTCTTCTCAAAGAATAGATCACAAAGTCCGCGGAACTCTTGCCAAACTTCTTCGTTTTCTTTCTTCGGGGCGAAGCCAATTGTCTTCCAGTCTTTTTGGAGCTGAATTACTTCTTCTGTCTTCTTCGTCCACGTTCCGTGATTGGAAATTTCCAATGAAACCGTTTGTCTCAACTTTTCTACGAGTTCACGTTTTGCCGTGAGGTTCGCTTCGTAAGTCGAACGGATTCCATCATAGTGTGCCTGAATTTTTTGAATGCTTTCGCGAAGCACACCAAAGAACTCATCACCTAATTCTTTCCAGTTTTCTCTTGGAGAAGGCCCAATGTCTGACCACTGCTTTTGGTAAGAACGCACAAGCAGGTCTATTTCCTTGACATCGTCCATTTTCAACAATTCTTTCGCCAAGACAATCAAATCTTCCTTTTTCTTCAGGTTGATTTTCAGATCGTTCTCTTGAAGTTCCTTGTAAATGTTGATGTTGTAGTAAAAGTCGTTTTTCAGTAGCGTATGACGTTCTTGAAAGTCTTTGTACTGATCGCCAGGGATGTCTCCAACGGCTATAATCTTCTCGTCAATCTCCTTGAATTCAGCGAATGCTTTACCAACGTTTTCTTCTTCCTTGATCAAGGTTTGAAGTTGCGTAAGCAAGTCATTTTTAGCTTTTAGGTTGGCACGTTGCTCTTCAGCTATTTGTTGTCCGTGCTCTTTCACACGTGCTCTATAGCCGTCCATTAATTCATCTAACTTCTCTTTTTCAGGAGAAGCTACATAGTTAAATTCAGCGCCTTCTTCATGCTCTTCACCTTGCCATTTCTCCAATTGGATTTGGCGGTCTTTTGCAGTTTCAGCTTTCACATTGGCCATCAGATCTCTTACTTCGGTTTTGATCGAAGTAATGTCATCTGTCTGTAGTAGCACTTCAAGTTTTTGAACGAGTTCCGTTGTCATGTCGTCTTAATTAGACTTTTGGGCTTGCAAAAATACAAAATCTCCAACGGAAACTTCCATTGGAGTGCATTACGATTAAAGGAAACGTACAGATTTTGAAAAGGTTGCACGATTTTCATGATAAGGTAACGGTAAATTCGGATACTTTCCAACCGTCAATGCGCTGGTCATATTAGTACCTTCGTCATCTAATACTTCGCCATGAAAGACCCTATTCTGGAAGAAGCGCTCAATAAAATGCGCAATTGGTGTTCTCGACAAGACAGGTCGCGAAAAGAGGTGATCACTAAATTGAGCCGAGCTGGGTACGCGTCTGAATTGATTGACCGCGCAATTGTGTTGCTAGAAGAAGACCGTTACCTAGACGAAAGTAGGTTTGCCGAATCGTACGTAACCGGACACTTTCGGATGAAGAATTGGGGGCGCTTAAAAATCCGTCAAGGATTGCAATTAAAAGGAGTGGGAGAGCAGCTTGGGGCGAAAGCCATCGAGGAAAACATCAACGAGAGCGATTACTTAGCCACGCTTGCCAAGGTATTAGGAAGAAAAGTGCCACCTACACAATGGAGTTCTCTGGACTACGCACAAAAGCAAAAACTCATGCAGTATGCCTACAGCAGAGGGTTTGAGCCTGAGTTGATTCGAAAGGTGATGGAAGGGTACGATTATTTGGCGTAACCCGCTTCTTCAACCTCAGGGGTGCTTTTATCTCCTAAGCCAACAATGTGGTAGTACAACCCAAAACGCAATGCTTCGGTTAAAGGAAGGGTGAAGAGAATGCCAATTCCACAAAACAAGGCGCCCACCATGTTCATTACATACGTGACAATTGCTACTAGCAAGAACCACCCAAATTTTTGGAAGCATAGACGAAGTGACCAGATAAAGGCATCCCAGCCTTTTAGTTTTCCAAACACGACCAACGGAATGCTGAGGAATAAGACGGCTTGACTAACAAAGTTGACTACGTACTGGTATGATTGAAGTGCGAGGTTTCCACTCAATACATCTTGCATGAAAAAAGGGTCGTCTACTCCGTAACTGATTGACTCAATGATAGATGCTCCCGCAAAAATGATAATGGGAATGTATAAGATAATCCCAGTTAGAATGGTTAGTCCAAATACACCTAATAACGACCAAATAAATTTGAACCCTTCAAAGAACGTTTCAAACGAACGCTCTTCATCGAGGTATGCTTTTTTGGCATAAATCACGAACCCTGCTGAAAGGGGCATCAGAACGAAAATCCAGCCAACAATAGTGAATACACTAATAACAGCTAGGATAAGGAACACAAGGGCATACAAGATGTACCATCCAATGTCTTTGGAAAAGGCCTTCCATCCAATTTCAAAAAACTTAGAAAAGTCAAACTGGTAACCACGAAGAATTGTTTCAAGAGAGTCACCTTCTCTCCAATTGTTCCCGTTATTATAACTCTGCTCTTGCTCGTCAAGTAAATCTTCCATGGATATAAATGTATTTCTCAAATGTAATTAAAAGTTCAAGTATAACCCCATGGCTGTCATCTCCTCTAGAATGCACGCTTTTCATTACTTTTGCGCCCTATGGTCACATCAGACAATATTCAAAAACTCATTCCAAGAGTTGAAGCGCTTAAAGGATACTTAGGGATTGCCCAGAAGGAGCTAGAAATCAGCGAGGACGAGAAATTGACGCAGGACCCTGACTTCTGGAATGATTCGAAAAACGCGGAAATTGTGATGCGCCGAATTCGAACTAAAAAGACCTGGACTGAGAGCTATAAAAAATGTGTTGCCGCGGTAGATGACTTGCAGGTAATCTATGACTTTTACAAAGAAGGTGAGTCAGAGGAAGCGGAAGTGATGGCCCTGTACGATGATGCCTTGAAGCAGATTGAAGAGCTGGAGTTCAAGAATATGTTGTCTCGCGAGGAAGATGCCTTCAGTGCGGTGATGCAAATTACCTCTGGTGCAGGTGGTACAGAAAGTTGTGATTGGGCTTCCATGCTCATGAGAATGTACCTTATGTATGGCGAAAAAGCAGGTTACAAAGTGCGGGAGATAGATATCCAAGAGGGAGACGTAGCTGGAATCAAACAAGTAACCTTGGAGTTTGACGGTGAGTTCGCTTTCGGAATGCTGAATGGTGAAAATGGCGTGCACAGATTGGTGCGTATTTCTCCTTTCGATTCCAATGCAAGAAGACATACATCGTTTGTTTCCGTTTATGTGTATCCTCTGGTAGATAACTCCATTGAAATTGATGTAAACCCTTCTGATATTTCCTGGGAGACCTTCCGTTCTGGAGGCGCAGGAGGTCAGAACGTGAACAAGGTTGAAACGGGTGTTCGTCTTCGCCACAAACCAACTGGAATTGTTATTGACAACACTGAAACACGAAGCCAGCTTGGCAACAAGGAGAAAGCAATGCAGTTGCTTAAATCGCAGTTGTTCGAGATGGAGCTTGCTGTGCGAAATGAAGCCAAAGCGGAAATCGAGGCAGGCAAGAAAAAAATTGAGTGGGGATCGCAAATCCGTTCGTACGTAATGCAGCCCTATAAATTAGTGAAGGACACCCGGAGCGGCTTCGAAACATCAAATGTTGATGCCATTATGGATGGGGAACTAGAACCCATGCTAAAGGCTTACTTGATGAACGAAGGAAGTGCCAAGGAAAAAGACAGCATGGATGACTAAATTGACCCTCTTACACAACGCACGTTGCGCAAAAAGTAGAGCTGGCGTTGCCTACTTAAACGATGCTGGTGCATCCTTCGAAACCATCGAATACCTGAAATCACCACTTGCCAAAAAAACGCTTTTGGAGGTGATTGAAAAAATGGGAGGTGATCCGTTAAAAGCGGGAATGATTCGAACCAATGAAGCCGACTTCAAGGCGAATTTCAAAGGAAAAGAACTAACCAACGAAGAATGGGCACAAGCCATGCTGGATTTTCCGAAAATAATGGAACGTCCCATTCTGATCTCAACAGACAAAGCGGTAATTGGAAGACCCGCTGAAGCTTTTGACCAATTAATTTGAACCGAATCCAAGGAAAATGGAATACAGAATAGAAAAAGACACCATTGGTGATGTGCAAGTGCCAGCAGATAAATACTGGGGAGCACAAACAGAACGATCTAGAAACAACTTCAAAATTGGTCCGGTAGGATCTATGCCAACTGAAATTGTTGAAGCATTTTCTTACTTGAAGAAAGCTGCTGCCTACGCCAACTGCGAGCTAGGGGCGCTTAATGAAGAGAAAAGAGATCTCATTGCGAAGGTGTGTGACGAAATTCAACGTGGAGAATTGGCCGATCAATTTCCACTTGTTATTTGGCAAACCGGATCTGGTACACAGAGCAACATGAACGTGAATGAAGTGGTTGCCAACAGAGGCCATGTGGTGAACGGCGGAAAGCTAGGAGAAGGAGATAAGCCATTGCACGCCAATGATGACGTCAACAAGAGCCAGTCTAGTAATGACACCTTTCCAACGGCCATGCACATTGCGGCGTACAAGAAAGTAATCGAGGTGACCATTCCGGGTGTGAAAGCACTCAGAGATACCCTTCAAGCGAAAAGTGAAACGTTCAAGGACGTGGTGAAAATTGGTCGTACTCACTTAATGGACGCGACACCACTTACCCTTGGACAAGAGTTCTCAGGATATGTTGCGCAATTGAACTTCGGAATTAAAGCATTGGAGAACACGCTTGCCCACTTGTCTGAGCTTGCTCTTGGTGGAACAGCCGTTGGAACAGGGATCAATACTCCCAAGGGATACGATGTAGCAGTGGCCAAGTACATTGCTCAGTTCACTGGACTTCCATTTGTTACTGCAGCCAACAAATTTGAGGCGCTAGCAGCCCACGATGCAATTGTTGAAACACATGGCGCGTTGAAGCAAATTGCAGTGAGTTTGAATAAGATTGCCAATGACATTCGAATGATGGCCAGTGGTCCTCGTTCTGGAATTGGTGAAATCATTATTCCGGCGAATGAGCCAGGTTCATCTATCATGCCAGGGAAAGTAAACCCAACCCAATGTGAAGCGTTAACAATGGTTTGCGCTCAAGTAATGGGAAATGATGTAGCGGTTACTGTTGGAGGAACCCAAGGACACTACGAATTGAATGTTTTCAAGCCAATGATGGCCGCAAATGTGTTGCAATCGGCGCAGTTGATTGGAGATGCTTGTCAGTCTTTCAATGAGCATTGCGCAGCAGGCATTGCGCCAAACCAAAACCGAATTGATGAGTTGGTAAACAATTCATTGATGCTTGTTACGGCATTGAATACGAAGATCGGTTACTACAAAGCGGCAGAAATAGCGAACAAGGCACACGTTGAAGGAACTACCTTGAAGGCCGCTGCGTTATCGCTAGGCTATCTGAATGAAGCTGAATACGACGAATGGGTTGACCCTCGAAAGATGGTTGGACACAACTAGTCTGCAGAATACTAAAAAGCCAGTTAATGAATTTCATTAACTGGCTTTTTTAATGCGGTAGAATAGAGGGTGCTTAAGCGAATTTCTCGCCTTTGCTGATTTTCAAATCGTTTACAATCGACTTTATTTTCTGCTCGTCGGCCTTCTTACAAATCAGCAACGCATCTCCGGTGTCAACAACGATACACTCATTAAGGCCTTGCAACACAATAAGCTTGTCTTTCGGTCCATACACCACGTTGTTGGTAGATTGGTAAGCCATTACGTGCTTGCCTACAACACCGTTTCCTTGATCGTCTTGTTTCATTTGTCCGTACAACGAACCCCACGTTCCAAGGTCACTCCAGCCGAAATCACTCAACACCACTTTTACATTGGGAGCCTTTTCCATGATTCCGTAGTCGATGGAGATGTTGTCGCATTCAGCATACACATCTTCAATTGCAGACGCTTCCTTGTCAGTGCCGAAGTCTTTTGCACGGGCCGTGAACAGCTTGAACATTTCGTTCAAATGGGTGTCAAACGCCTGTTGAATATTCTTCAAACTCCAGATGAAAATGCCAGAGTTCCAGTAGAAATCGCCAGAATCTAAAAAGCTTTGCGCCAACTCAAGATTCGGTTTTTCGGTGAAAGTGCGCACTTGCATCACACGTGCGTCTTCGTTGGAGTCGTCTTCTTCGAACTGAATGTAGCCGTAACCGGTATCAGGTCTGCTTGGCTTTATTCCAAGCGTCACTAAGTTTTCGCTCGTACTGGTCTCCTCCAATGCCAATTCAACCGTTTCAACGAAACTATCTTCATTCAAAATAAGGTGGTCCGAAGGGGCAACAATGATGTTCGCCTCAGGATCGATGTTTGAAATGCAGAAGTTGGCATACGCTATACAAGGAGCAGTGTTTCGCATGAAAGGCTCGCACAACACTTGTGAAGACTTTAGTTCAGGCAGTTGTTCCAGCACTAAATCTCTGTAGCGCTCATTGGTAACAACAAAAATATTCTCTGCAGGTGTCAGCTTTCGAAGACGGTCATGCGTCATTTGGATGAGCGTTTTCCCTGTCCCCAGAATGTCGTGAAATTGCTTCGGGAATGCGGTCCGGCTCATAGGCCAGAATCGGCTTCCGATTCCCCCTGCCATAATAACTGCAAAGTTGTGTTGATTCACCATGTCGCGTTTAATTTAAACCTGTGAGCGCCTTCTTTAATTTATCAAAGACTTGAACAATTTGAGCTTTGTCTGCCGTTCCAACTGAGAGCCTGAACCAATCAGAATCGTGCGAAGCACCGAATGCATAAAAAGGAACAACGGCCAGCCCTGCTTCATTTAGTAAGAATGATGCAATGTCTTTCGTAGTGTCCAAGGTACTAACTTGTGCAGTCGCTTTTCCTTTTAGGGAGAACTTAACAGTAAGGTAAAGTGCACCTTGTGGCTGAATGACTTCCACTGGATATCCTTCCTGTGCCATGGCATTGAACCCAGTGTAAAAAGACTCCAGTCGCTCAGAGAGTTCTCCTTTAATCCAGTTTAAGTAGGTGTCTACTTCTTCGTTTTTCGCAAGGAATTTCGATGTTGCAACCTGCTCTGCTTTTGGAGACCACGCACCAATATGTCCTAGAATAGCCTTCATCTTCGCCACAATGTGAGAAGGTCCAAATGCCCAACCAACGCGAATTCCCGTTGCTGCAAATGCTTTTGAAAGCCCATCGATGTAAACCGTATATGGCCGCATCTCTTCATTCAGAGATACTGGGTCGTGGTGCACTGTTTCTCCATAGCATAGCGACCAGTAGATTTGATCGTATAGAACATACAGTGGGTTTTCAGGGCCTCGTCTTTTGTTGGCTTCCACCACTTCATCGCAAATGGCTTGCAATTGCTCTTTGCTAAAAACGGTGCCCGTAGGGTTCAAAGGTGAACACAGCGCAATCAATCGCGCCGTCTCCATGTGAGGTTTCAACTGATCAATCACCGGCATGAAATTGGTGTCAGGAGATGTTTCTATCATCACCTTTTTACCATGAGCCATGTGTGTGTAGTGGTTGTTGTTCCATGAGGGAACGGGGAAAACCACTTCATCGTCGTTGTCTACCAATGCTTGGTAAGCGGCATGAATTAAGGGCCTAGCTCCTCCTGAAATCAAGAAGTCACTTGGAGCGTACGAAAGCTGTTGGCGTTGTTTAATGAAACGGGCAACTTCTTCCCGCAGTTCAAGCATCCCGTTCGATGCGGGATAATTGGTTTGTTTTTCACGGTAAGCCGTGACAATCTCATCTTCCAATCCTTGAGGAATAGGGAACAAGCTCGGATTGAAATCACCAATTGTAAAGTTGTGAATTTCCTGTCCTGCTTTAATGCGTTCCTTAATCTCACCGGCAAGTTTGATGATCTCTGATCCCACGAGGTTTTCAGCCATTTCTGAAATCCGCGTCGTGGTTGTAGAAGAAGAGGTAGTATCTGACAAAATAATGCGCTTTTGTTTTCGGACTGCAAAAGTACAAAAAACCAAAGGTCAGACCATGTCAATTTGCACCGAGGGTTGGAAAAGAAAGCGTTTTCCAGAGCTGATTTGTACGCAACGAATACGTTTTCGAAGGGTGGTTTCAACCCGGTAGCGCTCATTTCGAAAGGTGAACGTGTCTCCAGGGTTGAGTTCCGCAACCTGTTGGCCATCCATTCCCATGGCCTTGAGCGCTGCAGAATGAAGCGCCGCATCAGCTCCTATTGTTGCTTTGGGCCGTTTCATGTGAGCAGTAACCACGTCATTCAGCGCACCGAAGGCTCCGATTTCAGTCATCGGTTTGACCAGTTCCTGAAACGTGGTTTTCCACTCAATTCCATGCGGGCTAATTTTTCTGCCAAAAGCTATGTAGGTGTGAAAGTGCGCAAGTTCATGCAAGAACGTAAGCAAGAAAAGTGGTGGAGGAAGGTTTTTATTGACCGTAATAATGGGGCCTTTGAATCTGAAATCACCCCATTTTGACGTTCTAGCTTGAGCGAGATAACAACGAATGGGTTTTTCGTCAAGAAGTTCTTGGCAATAGGAATGGCTAGAAATAGGAAGATGAGGAAAGAGGTGTTCGATCATATTAGTCAAAGCGCTCTTCCAGTTCTATCTGATCTTTCCAGACAGGACAGGTGTTACAGCGATTTTTTTTGCGGAAAAGGGAACATGAGCTCATGCCTATTGCCACTAAAACGACCAAACTTATTCTGAGTAAACGATTCGCATTCATATGTCAAAGCTAGGAATTAAACGTAGGGTATTAAAAAGTTATTTGAAGAATTCATTTCTACCCGCATACAAGTTCTAATTTAGCAACAGATGCAACTATTCACACACATAGGCCGCTACTTCTTGCTCATGTCAAACGTGTTCAGGAGACCAGAAAAATGGAAGCTGTTTTTCAAAGCGACGGTCCAGGAGATAGATAAGATTGGAGTACAATCGCTCGGGATTGTAGCGCTCCTGTCCCTTTTTATGGGTGCTGTAATATGCATTCAAACCGCTGCGAATATTGATTCGGGCTGGATTCCACTTTATACCATCGGCTTCACCGTTCGACAAACAATGATATTGGAATTCGCTCCTACGATTATTCCTGTAATCATGGCAGGAAAGGTTGGTTCAAATATTTCATCAGAAATCGGTACCATGCGTATTTCAGAGCAGATAGATGCGTTGGACATCATGGGCGTGAATTCAGCGAACTACCTGATTCTACCAAAAATTGTTGGTGCAATATTCATATTCCCCTTCCTAATTATCATGGCCATGTTCCTCGGAGTAACTGCAGGAGCGCTCATTGGCGTCTTGGCTGATTTGCTTCCCTTGGCCGATTTCGAAACGGGTATTCAGTATGATTTCAGACCATATCAGGTCGTTTACTCATTGTTTAAGACCATTGTGTTTGCCTTTATCATTGTGTCCATTTCAGCATACCATGGTTATTTCACACGTGGAGGAGCCTTGGAAGTTGGAAAATCAAGTACCCAAGCCGTAGTATACAGCATTGTATTAATCATGGTGGCGAACTTATTAATCACGCAACTCATACTTACATGATAGAGTTAAAAGAGGTCAATAAGTCGTTTGGATCGCAGCATGTACTGCACGATATCAGCATCGTTTTCGAGACAGGAAAGGTCAACTTCATCATTGGAAGAAGTGGAAGCGGTAAGTCGGTTATGACGAAATGCATCGTTGGATTGTTGGAAGTTGATACCGGTGAAGTGCTCTATGCCGGACGAAATTTCTCTGCCATGTCTAACCGTGATCGAAAAGAGATTCGCCAAGAAATCGGAATGCTCTTTCAGGGAAGCGCCTTGTTCGATTCCCTCACAGTGGAGGAGAATGTGAAATTTCCGTTGACGTTGTTCAGTAAAATGACAGCAAAGGAAATGACAGATCGTGTGAATTTCTGCCTGGAACGTGTTCAGTTGGAAGGATCGAACAAGAAGTTTCCGTCTGAAATAAGTGGAGGGATGCAAAAGCGTGTGGGCATTGCCCGGGCGATTGCGATGAATCCAAAATACCTTTTCTGTGATGAGCCCAATTCAGGACTTGATCCTCAAACGAGTATTGTTATTGATACCCTCATCAAGGAAATCACTTATGAGTTCAATATGACCACGGTGGTGGTTTCGCACGATATGAATTCAGTAGTAGAAGCTGGTGACCGTATCAACTTTGTGAACGAAGGGAGCATCTGGTGGAAAGGAGACAAACAAGAGATTTTACGTTCCTCTAATCAAGAGCTCAATGATTTCGTGTACGCCTCTGAATTCATGCGTGTAGTGAAAGACAATATTAAATAAGGAAGCCTCGGTTTCCCAAGACTTCCCGTAGCAAATATTCATAGTTGGTACCTGAAATGGTAACCGTTTGTTCTAAATTAAGGGCTTGAAAGTATGGTGCAACATCTATTTTGTAGATGTAGTGGATTAATTTGTAGACGTAAGGATATGCACACAAAAGAAGGGTTTATACCCTACAATGCACCCTCTTACAGTGAGGAAGAAATGATAGAACGGAGTAAACTGTTTTATGATGAGATGAATCAGCGAAGAAGTGTTCGTTTTTTCTCGAAGAAGAAAGTGCCGAAAGAGGTCATAGAAAACATCATTAAAACCGCAGGAACTGCCCCAAGCGGTGCACATAAAGAGCCATGGACATTCTGTGTGGTAGAAAATGCGGAAATCAGAAAAGAGATCCGACGATTGGCAGAGGAAGAAGAGTACACCAATTACAACGGTCGAATGAGTGATTCGTGGTTAAAAGACCTCGAAATATTCGAAACGGACCATGTAAAACCATTCATTGAAGAGGCCTCATGTCTGATCATTGTGTTCAAACAGGTGTACGGTTTTGACGAAAAAGGTGAGAAAAACACCCATTATTACGTCAATGAATCGGTTGGAATAGCCACTGGAATGTTAATTTCTGCTATCCATAACGCCGGTTTAGTGGCTTTAACCCACACGCCGAGCCCAATGAATTTTCTTGAGAAAGCCCTGAATCGTCCGCCCAATGAAAGAGCCTATTTGAACATACCAGTAGGCTATCCTGCTGAAAATGCGGAAGTTCCGGTATTGGAAAGAAAATCTACCAAAGATTTAATTGTATACTATTAATAAGGTGTATCTTCAGAGCGCGTTTTGATAAACGACTTGCAAGATAGTTGTCGGGTAAACTAACTTTTGTTTACTTTGCGCTCGGATTTTTTAAAACCATCATTATGTCTGATGTTCGTTCAAAAGTAACAGCAATTATTGTTGACAAATTAGGAGTTGACGAAGGGGAAGTAAACCCAGAAGCAAGCTTCACAAATGACCTAGGTGCAGATTCACTTGACACTGTAGAGCTTATTATGGAATTCGAAAAGGAATTCAATATCGCTATACCAGATGATCAAGCTGAGAAAATCAACACTGTTGGTCAAGCAATTGAGTACATTACGAATAACGCCAAATAAGGAATAGTTCTATGGAGCTTAAACGCGTCGTAGTTACAGGTTTAGGAGCATTGACTCCCCTGGGAAATAACGTTCAAGATTATTGGACCAATCTTCTAGCGGGCGTCAGTGGCGCTGCACCTATCACTCATTTTGACGCGTCGAAATTTAAGACCCAGTTTGCGTGCGAAGTAAAAAATTACAATCCGGCAGATCATTTTGATCGAAAGGAAGCGCGCAAACTGGATCTTTTTTCTCAGTATGCCATGGTTACCGTTGCGGAAGCCGTAGGAGATGCTGGTATAGCTGATCTAGAGAACAAAGACCGAATTGGAGTTATTTGGGGTTCAGGAATTGGCGGACTAAAAACATTCCAAGATGAATGTATGGAGTTCGCTCGTGGAGATGGAACTCCGCGTTTCAACCCGTTCTTTATCCCGAAAATGATTGCAGATATCGCCTCTGGGCATATCTCTATCAAATACGGATTCAGAGGGCCCAACTTTACCACCGTTTCTGCGTGTGCAAGTTCTACCAATGCCATGATTGACGCTTACACATACATTCGCCTAGGAAAGGCAGATGTCATTGTAAGTGGAGGTTCTGAAGCAGCCGTGAACGAAGCAGGAGTGGGAGGATTTAACGCATTGAAAGCGCTTTCAACCAACAACGAAAACTACGCTACTGCGTCCAGGCCTTTTGATGCCACTCGTGACGGTTTTGTGCTTGGTGAAGGCTCAGGTGCGGTGATTCTCGAAGAATACGAGCATGCCAAAGCAAGAGGAGCAAAGATTTATTGCGAACTTGTTGGAGGTGGGCTCTCAGCTGATGCTTATCACATGACAGCACCCCACCCTGAGGGGTTAGGAGCGACCAACGTGATGCGCACTTCGTTAGAAGATGCAGAAATGCAAGCTGATGAAATTGATTACATCAACGTGCATGGTACGAGTACCCCACTTGGAGATGTGGCTGAATCAAAAGCCATTCAAAAAGTGTTCGGAGAACATGCCTACAACTTGAATATTTCGTCTACCAAATCAATGACAGGCCACTTACTCGGTGCTGCTGGAGCCATTGAAGCGATAGCTTGTATTCTAGCTGTGAAAAACGACATTGTTCCTCCAACAATCAACCATGCTCACGAAGATCCTGAGTTAGATAACAAACTCAATTTCACGTTGAACAAGGCGCAGAAACGCGAAGTGAGAGCGGCATTGAGTAATACCTTCGGCTTCGGAGGACACAACACTTCCGCGATCTTCCGTAAACTTTGATCTTCCCATGTTTCGGTGGCTACTAAATCGAAAAAAGGGTAAGAACGAAGATCCAATCATCTCAAGCTATTTAGAAAAGCATTTTGGGTTTACTACTAAGAATCCTCATTTGTATAAACAGGCCTTGCGCCACAGCTCTTCTGTGCCCAAAGGTGCGAAAGCCGAACTGGGAAGCAATGAACGCCTGGAATTTTTGGGTGATGCTGTGCTAGATATCATTGTCGCAGATTACCTCTACAAAGCACATCCTGGCAAGTCAGAAGGTGAACTGACGAAAATGAAAGCCAAAATAGTATCTAGACGCATGCTGAATTCAGTTGGCGATAAACTAGAGGTTGCCCAAAACTTAGAGGCGAGATTGGGAAAACAGCCTATCCACAGTTCCATGGTAGGCAACGCTCTGGAAGCACTAATTGGTGCCATTTACTTAGATAAAGGCTTTTCTTTCACGTTCGAAAAGATGCTCCATTTATTAAAAGAGAATGGAATCGACGAAAAAGTGCACGATGTTACCGATTTCAAGAGTAAATTGCATGAGTGGAGTCAAAAGAAACGAAAGACCTTGGCGTTTGAAGTGGAAAGTGAATCTCCCGAAAATGGAAATGCACGTTATGTGATGGTGGCCCTTATCAACGGGGAAATCCGCGGACGAGGTAGAGGCAAATCTAAAAAGGTTGCTGAACAGTACGCAGCACGTGAAGTGTGCAATGAACTATTTAGAAACGAGGAGTAAGTGTAAAATAAACACTTATTACCTTTATCTTTCCGTTATGATGCATACCTTGGACGTCAGTTATAGTTATGACTTCTTACTTTTCGGCATTAGTTGTCATGAATCTAGTCACAGATTGTGCTGGTTCTTGAACACGAAACTTGGCGTTGAGATGGAGTTTGAACGCGAAATACAGGTGCCGCAAAAGGCGGGAAGAAAGAGTGGTCATGAAATGTATCGGTTTTATGATGAAGAGAACAGTATCACTTGGTCTCTCATTAATAACCGAACAGAACACGGATTGCTATTGCCAGAAATAAAACAAGTAGACTACTTTCTGAAAGTAGAAGACGAAGCGTTTATGGAGGCAGATGTTTTGAAAAAGAAAATGATTGAAATTCCAGTGGTGATGACGTGTTTTAACCTCAAACCGACGGATTACAAATCAAAGGATAACTTAATCTTTGATTAGATGAAAGAAATGAAACGAACGAAGATTGTAGCGACAATGGGTCCTGCAAGTGGAGCGAAGGAAACGCTTCAGACCATGATCGAAGAAGGTGTAAATGTGGTTCGAATGAACTTTTCACACGGTAGCCATGACGATCACCTGAAGATAATTCATACCGTTCGAGAAATTGACAAAGAGAAAGGCACTCACACAGCAATCTTAGCCGATTTACAAGGCCCAAAATTGCGTGTAGATGAGGTGAAAGACAACCGCGTTGAGCTCGTCGCTGGCAAGGAAATTATCATTGGGACGAAAAAGGTCTTAGGAACTGAAAAGCGCATCTCAACCAACTACGAACACTTTGCAAATGACGTGAAGGCCGGTGAGGCTGTGAAGTTAGACGATGGTAAACTGCACCTGCGTGTGGTTTCAACCAACGGCAAAGATGAAGTGGTTTGTAAAATTGAGCACGGTGGAATCCTTTCAAGTAAGAAGGGGATCAACTTGCCAAACACAAAGATTTCATTACCGTGTTTGACTGAGAAAGACACTGTTGACCTGGAATTCGCCCTAGAACACAATGTTGATTGGGTTGGATTGTCTTTTGTACGTTCAGCCAGGGACATCATAGAATTGAAGCACATCATCAAGCAACGTGAGAAACACGCCATGGTGATTGCTAAAATTGAAAAACCTGAGGCGCTGGACGAACTTGATGACATCATCAAAGAAACAGATGCTATCATGGTGGCCCGAGGCGATCTGGGAGTGGAAGTTCCTATGCAGAATGTACCAATCATCCAGAAAGACCTTATTCAACGATGTATCGTTGCAGCGAAGCCTGTTATTGTAGCTACGCAGATGATGGAAAGCATGATTTCTGATATCACGCCAACAAGAGCAGAGGTGAACGATGTAGCGAACGCTGTGCTTGATGGGGCAGATGCTGTTATGCTTTCTGGAGAAACGTCTGTTGGAGCGCACCCAATTGAAGTAATTAAGGCGATGGCGAAGATCATTGATGAAGTTGAAAGACACGATCAGATCTACTACCATGAGACCGTTCCTGCAGAATCAAATGAAGACAGGTACATCTCAGATTCAATTTGTTACAATGCGTGCAGATTGGCGAAAAGAGTAGAGGCCAAGGCCATTATTACCATGACTTTTTCTGGATACACTGGATTCAAAGTATCTAGTCAACGTCCAAGAGCAAGAACGTACTGCTTCACTGGTAACCGTAAAATACTCACACTTATGAGCTTGGTATGGGGAGTGAAGGCTTTCTATTACGATAAGATGGTAAGTACTGACCATACCATTGCCGACATCAAATACATTTTGAAGAAGCAAGGGTATATTGCTGAAGGAGACAACATTATCAACATAGCAAGTATTCCAATTGCAGAGCAAGGAATGACGAACATGTTGAAATTATCAAAGGCATAAAAAAAAGGGGCGAAAGCCCCTTTTTATTTTAGTCATTTAATACAGTGTCGTTGGAGATGAAAACCACTTCCGCTCTTCTATTCAGCGCGTGGTCAGCTGCGCCGCACGGTTGATTATTGCAATCAACGTACAACTCATTTTCTCCTACCCATGCGATTTGAAATCTGTTTGGGTCAATGCCTTGCTTCTCGAGGTGTTGCTGAATGCTTTTCGCTCTTCGCATAGAAAGCAGCAAGTTATAGTCAGCGTTTCCTCTTGAATCAGTGTGTGCTTTGATGACCACATTTACATTCGGATCCTCTTTCAAGATTTTGGTAAGCGCACCCACCTTTGTCCTTTCCGACGTTCGAATGCTGTAGCTGTCGAAGCCAAAGTAAATGTTGATGAGCTTGTACTCGTTCAACTCCTTGCTCTTCTCTTTAATGCTTTCAGATTGAGTGGAAACAATTCTATTCAATTCGGAATCATCTATGAGATCGGCGTTGGATAGCTCATCAAATTCAGAGTGACTCAAGAAGTTGGTTTCATCGCGCAATCGCATCAGCATGTCTCGGATGTTTTGCCCCGAAGATGCCAGTCCTGGCTGTTCCGTCTCTTGTTCAATTGCAGATGCCACCAGTGTCATTGCTTTTTCCAGCAAACCAACTTCTTCCAAAGCTTCTCTGTTGACATTGAATTTACCGAGGTTGTGGTAAGTGTCTGCAAGTTGATTGGCAGTGGTGAAACTTGCAATAGGCTCACTGCTTCGTGAAGCGCCATTCCCAAGGAATACCTCAAACTCTTTTCCCGATTCTGCTAGGAACTGGAATGAGCCTGTTTCGTCCAAACGGATTGTCGAATCTGCCTGGGCTTCAAGCCAACGAAGTGTTACGTTTTTTCCAGCTAAGTCAACGCCATATTCGTTTTCAAACGTCATAGAAACAATCTGCTGAATGAAGTTTACAACGCTGAATCTAAATACGTTATCTGTTCCTGTTCTGTTGGTAGCGAAGTAGCCTACTTCTGCATCTTCGTCATAAAAAATACTAAAATCATCTTGGGGTGAATTAATCGGGAAACCAAGGTTGTTTGGTTCGCTGTAACCAAGTGGATTCACTTCTGATACGAAGATGTCCAAGCCACCCAATCCCGCATGACCGTCTGACCCAAAGTAAAGGTATCCTTGAGGAGAGATAAAAGGAAACATCTCATTTCCTTCTGTATTGATTTTAGGGCCGAGGTTTTCAGGTTCTCCCCACTCATCACCGTGCATTTCTACTTTGTACAAATCAGTTCCGCCATAACCTCCAGGCATGTTCGAAACAAAAATCATCAAATTACCCATGTCGTTCACACAAGGGTGACCAACTGAGAATTCGTCACTGTTGAATGGTAAATCTTGTGATTTCGCCCACTCCCCGGCAATGTTCTTAACAGAATATACTTTCAGGTTGGCAGTTCCAGATTGATCGTAAACTGGCTTACCGCGTTTGATGTTGTTACGGGTAACGAACATCGTATTTCGTGTAGCATCGTAGAAAGCGGGGCCGTCATGGTACTTACTGTTCACGTTACCGTCAATCAGTTTGGCATCCATTGCTTCACCGTCTTTGTCCAAAATACACTCGTAAATATCTAAGTAGGGAATTTCGTCTGAAGTACTTTGCTGCAGGGTCGAAGTTTTAATTCCAGCAGAACTGAAGATATATCCTTCGTTGTATTTGCACATCCCAAAAGAAGGCTTGTCGGTATTAATGGCGAGCCTTTTAATGGCATACTTCAACGAATCAGCCCAAAGGTCTTGGAAATAACGTGTATCCAAGATGTGTTTCTGAGCACGTTGATCTTCTGGCCGTTCATTGGCGAATTGTGCATACCAAAAGATGGCTTTCGCATAATCAGCTTTAGACTTTAAGGCCTCAGCGTAATACAACATGTCTTCAGGTGTATCTGCTGTTAGCTCAATGGCTTTGAAAAAGTAATCGGCAGATTCCTCCAACATACCAAGCTTTCGCATGCACAAGCCAATGTTTCGTGCAACGTAAGCGTTACTAGAATCCCCTTGATAAGCCTCCAGGTAATACTGCATGGCTTCTGGGAAATTGAATTTGTCGAAATAATAGTCCCCT
>JAQWQB010000006.1 GCA_029245065.1 Flavobacteriales bacterium
GTTGAAGATGGTCCCTTCGTTGTAAATGAACCCGTTGTTTTCGATGATCGCGTAGTTTTCGATGGTCCCTTGGAAGGAGTTGTCGATGGTCCCTTCGGAGGAGTTTCCGATGGTCCCGAAGTTGGTGATGGTCCCCCCGAAGTTGGTGATGGTCCCGAAGTTTAAGATGGTCCCTTCGAATAAGTTGTCGATAGTCCCGAAGTTGTCGATGTACCCGTTGTTTTCGATAGTCCCTTCGTTGGTGATGGTCCCTTCGTTGTTGATGGTCCCTTCGTTGTTGATGGTCCCTTCGTTGTTGATGTACCCGTTGTTGTTGATAGTCCCTTCGGAGGAGTTTTCGATGGTCCAGAAGTTGTCGATGTACCCGAAGTTGTTGATAGTCCCGAAGTTGTTGACGATGTACCCGTTGTTTTCGATGGTCCCGTTGTTTTCGATGGTCCCGAAGTTGTTGTCGATGTACCCGTTGTTTTCGATGGTCCCTTCGGAGGAGTTTCCGATGGTCCCGAAGTTGGTGATGGTCCCTTCGAAGGAGTTGTCGATGTACCCGAAGTTGGTGATGGTCCCTTCGTTGTTGATGGTCCCTTCGGAGGAGTTGTCGATGTACCCGAAGTTGTCGATAGTCCCGAAGTTGTCGATGTACCCGAAGTTGGTGATGGTCCCTTCGTTGTAAATGAACCCGGTGTTGAAAACAACCAGTCCAGCGGGAATAGTGGCATCATTGCCTGCGGCAGGCAACCCATTACTCCAGTTTCCAGCGTCAGCCCAATCGTTGCTGATGGCTCCTGTAAAAGTGGTTTGAGAATAAGTAGCAGTTGACAAAAAGCAGAATACTGCTAGAGATAGGCAAATAGTTAAGTTTTTCATGATTTTGGTGAAGGTAATGCTACAAAGATACAAAGTGATTCTTAGATACGAAATACCAGGCATATCCTCTTGCTTGAGCTGAGGGATGTATAAAATGAAAAAAACTCATCTCAGGCCTCATATTTCGATCTTACGAAGACCCTTATGTATTCTAAGGTATTTGATCGGTGAAAAAAGTGAAGCCTTAAAAAACTTTTTTTTTCGCAGCCTTGACCGATGGCAGCAACTCTCTTGTTGTTGCAAAAAAACCAAAAAAAATCAGACTCGAAAAGAGAAACCTTTGCAACGGTTGGCTACAAGTTAAAGCCGTTTAAATATAGGCCCCTGCCCCTTCAACAATTTTCAAATATTCATCAGTCCGAGATTTTTAAGGTAGATCTGTACCGTATTTGTACCGCCAATTTTTAATGTGCTCATTTTCAGTACTCGGTACTTTCTGTATTGGTATTCAACACGACGCTTCAATACTACGACTCGGAAACAGACAATACTTTTGATATTGATTCCATTGCGGTGAATTCCGTAAGCATAGCACCTCCTGGCATTGACTTTTTCCTGCCAGACTCGCCCGTAGTAGCAGGGACTCAGGCATGCATACCACTTGCTGGAATTCCTGCTGAGGAAGGTGTCTTTGCAGCTGAATTCGATTGCACGGTCTACTTGACCTTTTTCGGCAACCCTGCTGAGATAACCAATGTCATCTACTCACATCTGATTGAAGTGACTCCTAACTTGGATGGCATACCCGGTTGTACTTATCCTTCTGCCACCAACTTCAATCCTCTTGCAACTCTTGATGACAGCTCATGCGAATTCCCGAGCGGCGAATCTGTTTGTGGTCCTGGAACAATATGGGATGAACAACTTGAAATGTGCATGCCAGAAGAAGTTGGATGTCTGGCAGACATCGATGGAAGTGGCGCAGTGGACACTGGGGATCTATTGGCGTTGCTGGGGGCGTATGGGAATGATTGTGAATGAAAGTGATTTCTTTGTTTTATGATATAGACGAAAAGAGGAGACCAAGTGGCCTCCTCTTTTATTATATCATTCAACCAAAAGGCTTGCATAAGTCTTAATCACTCCCCCACTCCAATCATGTCAACCTCACTTTCACGGATCAACGCATTGTACTTCTTTAAGTCTTGATCGCGAATGGCATACCATTTCGCTAATTCAATGTCGATTTTAGCGGTGAGGTCATCTTTCACACCAATCATTTGCTTGGTTGGAGCGTAGATCCCCATGCTCGCTAACGAAGCCACGTGAGCCAGCTTGTTGTTCAGTCTAATCGGGTAGTTGAGCATGTCTTGATTGCTCTTCAGCTTGGTTTGGTACAGCACTTTTTCGATGTCCAACATCAGTGAATCAAGGCGCTTCCCTTCCGCTATTACGTTGGCATGGGTTGTTGAATCTAGGCGAGAACTGAGGTCTGTTATTTGCTTTTTGACTGTGCGCATATGGCGAATGGCATCGTGGGTTTCATCTACTTTGTTACGAACTTCTAACAAGAAATCGAATTGGGCTTGACGGTCTTTTGCTGAACCTTCAATACGCGGATCGAGCAAAATAGCAATGGCTGTTTCAGCGCTATCGCTTTCAGTAACCAAACGGGCGGTGTAGTTACCCGGAGGGGCTTTTGGCCCATTCAACGTTCCCCACCACATGAGCAGTCCTTCAAATTCATCTGCTTTTTCATAGCGGGTATCCCAGTTGAAGGTGTTCATGCCTTTCTTGACTTTGAATTGATCGTTCTCGTCTTTCGCTTTGGTGCTGAAAATGCGGATTACTTCGCCCTGGTCATCCATGAATTTCAACTTCACCTCTTCCTTCGTTTCCGGCAAATTGAAAAACACTTGTACCCCAACTGGGTGATTCGTTCCGGCTGTCAACGAAGATTCTTTTCCGCCGCCATAACCAACGGTAGGGTGAACACTGAACAAGCGCAACTCGTCTTTCTTCGTTAATTCGCTCACTTCATCCCATACAATGTTCAAATCGTCTAGCACCCAGAAACTTCTCCCTTGAGTTGCTACAATCAAGTCGTTGTCTTTTAATGCTAAGTCGGTGATTGGCACTTTCGGCAAATTCAATTGAAACGATTGCCAATTCGCCCCATTGTTTGTACTGATGTACATTCCGAACTCCGTTCCGCAGTACAACAGTCCTTTCACCTTCCGGTCAGCTCTGATAGCGCGGGTAAAATGTCCGTCTGGAATGCCTTCCACAATCATTTCCCACGACTGTCCGTAATCTGTTGTATGGTAGAGATAAGGCTGATAATCGCCCAACTTGTAACGTGATGCCGCCACATACAGTCCTCCTTTTTCGAACGGATCCACCTCAATGCTATTGATCATGGTCCACTCGGGTAGCTTCTTCGGTGTTACGTTCGTCCACTCTTCGCCCCCATTGCGGGAAACGTGAATCAATCCATCATCGGAACCACACCACAACAGTCCTTTTTCGTACGGCGATTCTTCTGCGGCGAAAATAGTAGCGTAATACTCTACTCCCGTATTGTCTTTGGTTATTGGTCCGCCTGACGAAATCAATTTCTCCGGGTCATTTCTACTTAAGTCGGGCGAAATGATTTCCCAGCTAGCCCCTCCATCCGTGGAGCGGTGCAAAAACTGTGAACACGTGTAAAGCACCCGTGGATCGTGGGGCGAAAAGAAAATGGGGAAGTTCCATTGAAAGCGGTATTTCATGGCGTCGGCTCCATTTCCAAGCGGGTTATCTGGCCACACATTGATGGCGCGATTCATGTCGGAATGGTGGTTGTACCGTGTTAGAAACCCGCCATAGCTTCCTCCATAAACGATGTCGTTGTCTTCTGGATCGGGTGCCAAATGCGCGCTTTCGCCCCCGGCTGTAGTCTCCCAATTTTCTTCGGTAATAAACCTTCCTTCCGAACGGGAATCGATTCGAATGGCAGAATTGTCTTGTTGCGCGCCATAGATTCGGTACGGAAAATCATCGTCGGTAGTGACGCGGTAAAATTGTGAGGTTGGTTGATTCTTGTAGGTCGACCAATTTTGCCCAGCATCATATGACACTTGTGCACCGCCATCATCGGCAATGATCATGCGTGAGGGATCTTCCGGCGCGATCCATAAATCGTGGTGATCTCCGTGCGGGGCATACCGGGCCTTGAAGGTTTTTCCTCCATCTTTCGATACATGGTAGGCCACGTTCATGACATAGACTTTATTCTCATCCTTGGTATCTGCGTAGATGCGCGAATAGTACCATGCACGTTGACGCAGACTGCGATCGCTGTTCACCAGCTCCCACTTTTTTCCGCCATCGTCTGAGCGATACACTCCGCCCTTTTCATTCTCAATGATTGCCCAAACACGATCGGGATTCGCTGGTGAAACGGTTACCCCTATGATTCCAAGCGCTCCTTTAGGCATGCCTTCGTTGTCTGATAACGACTCCCAGGTTTCCCCTCCATCCATGGACTTCCACAATGCGGACCCTTCGCCCCCACTCGAAAAATCATACGGTGTTCTGCGCACGTTCCATGTGCTAGCATAAAGAATTTCTGGATCTTGGGGGTCCATGATCAAGTCAACCGCTCCTGCCCGTGCATTGGCAAAAAGCATACGCTTCCATTTAGCGCCGCCGTCTGTGGACTTGTATACTCCTCGTTCTTCGCTGTCTTTAAAGAGATCACCCAACACCGCCGCGTAGACGATATCAGGATTGGTAGGATGAATGCGCACACGTGGAATATGTCTGGAATTTTCCAAGCCGATGCTCTTCCAGCTTCTTCCGCCATCTTTAGACTTATACATCCCAGTGCCGGGAGAAACATTCCCTCTCACGGTGACTTCTCCTCCGCCAACGTAGAGAATATTGTTGTGCGATTCAGAAACGGCAACAGCACCAATGGAACCACCGAAATAGCCGTCTGAGATGTTTTCCCAAGTGGAGCCTCCGTTCTTCGTTTTCCAAACGCCACCGCCTGTTGCTCCCATGTAGAAAAGCATTGGTTCTCCTTCAACACCAGTGACCGCTGCTGACCTTCCGCCACGGAATGGCCCGACGCATCTGAAATTCAGTCCTTCGTTGATGGTTGGGAACGCATCTTGGCTTCGATCTACTTGGGCTTCGGCGGTGTTTGAAAATCCTACGATAGCGAGTATCGCAATGAGAGCTTTCCACTTTTTCATGATGATAGGCTTTGGTATAAGGGCATTTCGAATTCCTAAAGGTAAGTGATGTGATTGAGATGAAAAAAAGAGGTTTTGGCAGGGTTGGATGACGGTTATAAAATGAGGTGTAACGTTGGCAAAGTTGTGGTGGAATTAGGTGGGGAGAAGGTTGGATTGGGTTGAGGAAGGAGTTAGCTTCGAGGAGAAGGCTGGGAGGCGGGGGAGGGAAAGGGAGGGCCCGGGACGGGCTGTGTCCAATCGAAATCTTCCTATACCGTTTTTACCCGGAAAATTGACTTGAGTAAGAGGGCACCTACAGCACGAACACCATATGTTCTTAAAGTCTACTTGAGGAATGTTCGTGTACTTAGTGCATTGCATCTGAAAATACGTACTACTCGCTCGCGAATTCATATGAAATTTGGTTCTTTACGTTTGTTGAATTTGGTCTCTCCTCTCCGATTGGTCAATACCATTTCAAATTTGGGATGCGACCGCACCATGAATCGAAAGGTCCAAAACCTTTCTCGTGTTGTGAATCGACTTGCGGCAATCACTTCTCTTGCCGGAATTTCGGTATCCATTTTTATGTACTGGATTAATTCTCCGCTATTGGAGACAATGATCATTCTGTCCATTGGTCCGCTGATGACCATCCCGATAATCTTCAACGCCCGAGGGCTATTTCACCAAGCAAAGCAAGCTCATTTGATAATTGCTCATATTATCATTTTAGGAGTTTCTTTCTGCTTTGGCCATCATTCGCATTTCCAGTTCTTCTTTCTAATATTGGCCGGTCTGCCATTCATTTTCTTTCCCAATTCACATTCTTCGTTGAAATGGGCCTTTACGCTATTGGCCGTAGTTAATTGGATAATAGTTGAATTGTTTTTTGGCTTTTCAGAACCCTTCCTAAGTATCACCGTTTTCGAACAGACCATTTTTCGTTTTATCAATAATTCGTTGCAGTTCATGTTCATCATCGTGATGTTCTATTTTTTCGCTATTGAATCTGAATCGCACTTGAAAAAAATTGAGCGTGAGCAATCAAAGCTTGAAGCTTCGAACAAACAGTTGGACGTAGCCCTTGAGCGAGCAAAAGAAGCTACAATGGCAAAATCAATGTTCTTAGCCAATATGAGCCATGAAATAAGAACTCCCCTTAATGGAATTATCGTTGCTTCAGATTTGGTCAACAACGGAAAGTTATCTTCACAACAACGGGAGATGATGGGGATCGTAAAAAACTCTGGTAGGTCACTATTGTCTATCGTGAACAACATACTTGATCTCAGTAAATCAGAGGCCAACAAATTGGAATTGGAAACAGCTCCGTTCGACCTTCACAAACTCATTGAATCCACAGTTCATTCATTTACTTTTCAGTTGAAGGAAAAGGACCTGGAGATTCAAACGCAGCTGGACCCCACGATTTCTTCAACATACCTTGGAGACGAACAAAAGTTGCGTCAAATTCTAACGAATCTCTTAGGAAACGCAGTGAAGTTCTGCGAAGCGGGACGAATCAACATCATCGTTGATGACCTCAAGACTTCGACCGATGGTTTTCAAACGATGAGGTTTAGAATCGAAGACTCAGGTATTGGTATTTCTTCGGATAAAATCGGTCATATTTTTGAAAGTTTCACTCAAGAAGATGGCTCTATTAGCAGAGCTTACGGCGGAACAGGGCTTGGAACGACGATCAGCAAAATGCTTGTAGAGCTCATGGATGGCACGATTGAAGCCAAGAGCCCCAATCCGAACAACACCTTCACAGACACTCCCGGTAGCGTATTCTCATTCACCGTCAGTTTGAAAAAAATCGCTGCGACGAGCCCAAGTAAAAAGCCTAGCACATCTGAACCAAAAGAGCCAGCTGAGCATGTAGACTTTGGCAATGCCAAGATGCTTTTAGCAGAGGATAACGTAATCAATCAGCAAGTTGCGCTTCAACTCTTCTCTACGTTGGGTTGCGATCTGGAAATTGCCTCTGACGGGATTGAAGCCTTGGAAAAAGTGGCCAAAAACGACTATGAGTTGATTTTCATGGATCAAATGATGCCGAACATGGACGGTATTTCCGCCACGAAAAAATTACGGGAACGAGGAGTCAAAACGATTATCATCGCCATGTCTGCTAATGTATTGGATGAAGACCGAAAAGCGTGTATCGATGCCGGCATGAATGACTACATCAGCAAGCCTGTTCTTCGCGAAGAGTTAATAGAGAAGATTCGGTATTGGATGAACGGCAATCCTGCGTAGTGTTCATCATTTTTCGAATTTAAATCAATTCCTAAGGCCTAGATTTCTGCTAAGTCAACTGATCTGAATAGGTTTAATTGTAAGCGCAAAACTTTTTCAGCTGGAACATTTCTACTCTTACAAACACTGGAATTAGTTACCTTTCGCTCACAAATTAACCTCATGGAAAACCTCCCTCCTTGCCCCAAATGCAACTCACAATACACCTACCCTACGGGTCAGCTTATGGCTTGTCCGGAATGTTTTCATGAATGGAGCCCTGAGGAATTAGCGGCAGAGGAAGCAGCGGAAGGACAAGTGCTCGACGCCAATGGCAATCCGCTTCAAGATGGAGACACTGTGATTGTTATAAAAGATCTACCCGTGAAAGGAGCGCCAAAGCCGGTTGTGAAGGCAGGCACGAAAGTGAAAAACATCCGCCTTGTAGACGGTGAGCACGACATCAGTTGTAAAATTGACGGTTTCGGAGCCATGGGGTTGAAGAGTGAGTTCGTTCGAAAGGGTTGAACGTCGAATATTTTGACGACGAAACATTACGCACCGACGTTCACAAAGTTGATGTTCAAGGAAGGTATTTGTTGGCTAGTATTGTGGTGTAACAAACGAATATAGAACGAGATGGTACGACGGTAAATTTCCCAAGTAAAAACTGCTTGAATTGTTGAAACGGGTGGGTAATAAAGTTTAGCTTCGATGCGGTGGTTGGACTGGTGGGGGTGGGCGGGCCCGGGACGGGCTATGCTCAACAGTCCTGTCCAAACAACCCTAAAAACGCAATCAAATCCGCCGTATTCA
>JAQWQB010000008.1 GCA_029245065.1 Flavobacteriales bacterium
AAATAAGTTTTCCGTTCTTCGCATCTATTAGTTGCATGGCAATCCATGTGAAATCATGAGCGCATTAGAACAATTTATTTCAGGCAATGAACTACTTCGACTTTCGGAGCAACGCGCCGTGGCATTAATTGAGCAAAACCACTCCCCTGAATACACGTACCACGACCTCGCTCATACATACTCTGTAGCGTCATATGCGTTTGCATTGGGAAAGCAAGAAAATGTTTCTTCCGTAGAACTTGTTCACCTCGTTATTGCTGCATTATTTCATGATACGGGATACTTTGAATCAACCAATGAGCACGAGCAAATTGGCGCTGAATATGCCGCGCAGTTCTTGCAAAAGCAAGATGTATCAGAGAGAGATGTTGAAGTGATTTGCGAAATGATTCTAAAGACCAAAGTCACAACCACTCCTGAAACGCTGCTTCAAAAAATTCTTTGCGATGCCGATTTGAGCTACTTAGGAAACGAGGCCTTTTTCAGTTTAGTGGAACGGTTGCGGCTGGAATGGCAATTGACGGGAAGAAAAAATTTCACAGAAATCGACTGGATACGCCAAAACATTGATTTCTTTGAACAACATCAATATTATACTTCTTCAGCACAACACCATTTCGACCATGTCAAACAAGCACACCGCAATCAAATGGAATCTGATCTTAGGGCTCTCAATGGCTCTAACAACTCTTAGCTCTTGCACAGAGCCTAGCATTCAGGAATCTCCGTCTTCGCTCATTTCACAACCTAGCGTCCAAGAGTTATTGACGGCTGTAGACGAACGCAATGTTGACGCAGTTCTACCTTTTCTTTCAGACAGTAATCAAGTCATCCAAGAATTGGCTTTTGCACACACGGCTTCCCTAGAGGGAGAATCGCTTATGGCCGCCCTTTCCAACGTAGATTCCCAACAGGCTATTTATGCGCTAGGCCAACAAAGAGATTCTGCACTTCGCCCTGTACTATTTGAAAAATTACTTCTTCTAAAAGACCCTGTACTTTTAGAAGAGGTGTGCGTAGCAATCGCCAAATCATCTGATTCACTGCAAATGGAAACGCTCATTCCGTACTTAAAGAAGAATTGTCAGGCGAATTACATGCGCGCTGCATTTCATGCCATTCCTTCGAAAGCTGATTTGAACGCAGTGCTTCCAACAGCCATAGAGGAACTTTCATGTGATAAAATCATCAACCGTCTTTATGCGGCTCATTTTCTGTCGCGCTCAAAAAAGCACAATCTCGCTCCTTTTGCAGCTGAACTCTTTGACGCGTGGAATGCCCAAGATGATATCGATATCAAAATTGCGCTAAGTCTGGCTTTTAGAAACTGTCCGCATCCTGAAACAGCTGGCTTCTTGAACAGAGAGCTCCTGGCGCAAGGAGATGAACGCGTGAGGATTAACTTGCTTCGTTCCTGCATAGCACTCGACGTATGTGAGGAAAACGTATTACTTGAATTATTAAAAGACGAAGCACCAGGCATGGCTATGGCGGCGGGCAAACAGCTTGGACGTCAAGGTTGGACTGAGAGCAATGACAATACACTTCGTACAATGGAATTGCATTTTGAAGGTGATTTAGCTCGAAAACAAGCCATTCTGCAACACGCTGCTGATGATCAAACCACCTATGATGCGCTAGTTGACATGGCATCTTTGGAACAGGATCAATATAAAAAAGCCGCCATCTTAAAAGTAATGCAACACAGTCCTGAAGCTGCAAATTACATTTCGCTTCATTTGGATGCTTCATTACCAAAAGTCATTCAAACTACAGCCATTGATGCGTTGTTCGCGATGAAACAGCAAAACGCTTTACCAATAGACTTCAACTTCAACGCTGCGTTAAACGAAGGGATAGCAACACAAGACGAAGGTGTTCTTGCCGCGATTGGATCTTATTTACAATCTGCTGACGCTTCTGAATTTCAGGAGCAAGAAGGACTGCTTCGCGAACAGCTCGCTCTTCTTACAATTCCTAAAGAAGTAGAAACATACAATGAGATTGTCAAAGCCATAAACCACTTGTACGGGGACTCATTGGAAACCGTAACACCTGATTTTAACCACCCCATAGACTGGAAACTCCTATCATCGTTAGGTGATACTATTTCTTGCCAAATCAAGACGTCAGCAGGAACCATACGCTTGGACTTATATCCATTGATGGCACCAGGAAGTGTGGCTAGTTTCATTGAGCTCGCTTCGGCAGGTTTCTACGATGGCAAGTTCTATCACCGGGTTGTTCCAAACTTTGTAGTTCAAGCAGGTTGTCCTCGAGGCGATGGCTGGGGCGGAGTGGATTACAGCATTCGTTCTGAGTTTGGTCTTCACGATTACCGCACGGGCAGCATTGGAATGGCTTCTGCTGGAAAGGACACTGAAAGTTGCCAATGGTTCATTACCCATTCTCCTACCCCACACTTGAATGGCCGGTATTCCATATTTGGCGAGGTTACCGCAGGAATGGATGTGGTGCGCAGGACACAAGTTGGCACACAAATTCAGCAAATAACCATTAACTGATCAGGTCTTTTGCTCCTTCTTTTTGGCAGCTGGAAAAAGGATGTTGTTCAGAATCAAACGGTATCCTGGAGAGTTCGGATGTAAGTTCAAATCTGTTGCAGGATCGTTCACCATGTGTCTGTAATCTTCCGGGTCGTGACCTCCATAATACGTCCATTGCCCTTGACCAAGTGTACCGTGAATGTACTTCGCAGAACGAATCGACTTCGTTTCCCCCATGATGGTCACTTCTGGGCGAAGGTATTGCGTTCGAAATGCGGTTGTTTGCCCCATGAATCCAGCAATTACTTGCTCGTGATTCTGAGTCAACATCGTAGGAATCACATCCCATTTCGCACTGAAGTCAAAAAGGGTAAAAAAGTCATTGATCTGTCCAATTTTCGCGTGATCCTCTGTGGCGTCAATTGAACTGAATTCATACACCATCGGATCCATCTCCAATCGATAATCTCTAAAAGCCAGCCCTTGATCGAACTGCAGTTTTTCCTGCGCGTTGATATCAGCAGGATCGCCATCAAACATGGATTCACAAATATCTGCGTTAGCGGCAGAAAGCGAAATATCGTATGAATCTGTTCCTGAGCACATGGTGAACAAGAATCCTCCGCCAAGTACAAAGTTTTTAATTTCACTGGCTACTTGACGTTTCATCTCAGACACCTTGGAAAAACCTAGGCCAGCTGCCAATCCTTCTTGGTAACGCACCTCTTCTTGGTACCAGGCAGCTGTTCTGAAACTTCGGTAAAACTTCCCATATTGACCGGTGAAATCTTCATGGTGCAAATGCAGCCAATCGTACTTAGGCATTTCTCCACGTACTACTTCTTCGTCGTAGACAACCGTGTAAGGAATCTCTGCATAAGTTAACACAAGCGTTACCGCATCGTCCCAAGGCAATTTACTTTTAGGTGAATACACCGCTATTTTTGGAATCTCTTCGAGCTTCACACGCTCCATGTTCACTTCCGGATTGGAAATTTCGGTGTAGATCTGCTGGGCTTGTACATCAGCGATGATCTGAATACTAACGCCTCTAACGGTACATTCAGAAATGATGTCTGGATAATTTCCAATTAGAAAACTCCCGCCACGGTAATTGAGCAACCACTCTACCTCAATATCGTTCTGTAATACCCAATAGGCTATCCCATAAGCTTTGATATGATTGGCTTGATCATCATCCATTGGGATGAGAATTTTGCTTGCACTAGCTCCAAAACTAAGGCAAACCAGCATCATAATGGCGAACGACTTCAATCCTAACTTTATCATAGGTAGTAAAGTTACAAAAGTCGTACCGCAGGACGAAGTTGAAATGTACTCTGGATGTTAAATAATGTATTAGAACGGTGGTTCTTCACCTGCACGATCAATGGTTACCTCATCATCTTCCTCATCGTCATTCATACGAGAGCTCACGGTAATGGTCTTTATCCCTTCAAAATCCTGATTTGGCTTCAGTCCTTTTGGGAAAGGAGAGTCCTCGTCGAAGGTATCGTAGTTCGTGAATTTAGCTAGGTGACCGATGAATCGGAGGTCAACTGTTTCGAGGGCTCCGTTTCTGTGCTTGGCGATAATAAGCTCTCCCAAGCCACGTGGATCTTTTCCTCTTGGGTGTTCGTTTGGATCGGTGAACCCATAATACTCTGCACGGTAAATGAAACATACGATATCGGCATCCTGCTCAATCGCTCCAGATTCACGAAGGTCAGATAGAATTGGTCTTTTTTCTCCACCTCTTGTCTCCACACTACGAGACAGCTGGGAAAGGGCAATAATTGGAACGTTCAGTTCTTTTGCGATACTCTTGATGGATCTAGAGATACTTGAAATCTCTTGTTCACGGTTTCCTTTGTTATCTCCTCCACCGCTCATCAACTGAAGGTAGTCAATGACAACCATGTCGATTCCGTGTTGAGCTTTCAATCTTCTGCACTTGGCACGAAGTTCAAAAATGGATATTGCCGGCGTATCATCTATGAAGAGAGGAGCATTGGCCAGCTTTCCAATTCGTTGGTGAAGCTGTTGGTATTCATGGTCTTCCAATGTTCCTTTTCTCAGCTTCTCAGAAGAAAGACCAGTTTCACTGGCTATCAAACGATTGACCAACTGAACACCCGCCATCTCCAGGGAGAATACGGCTACTGGAACACCGTAATCAACCGCCATGTTTCTAGCCATGGAGAGTACGAAAGCTGTTTTCCCCATACCAGGACGTGCGGCCAAAACGACCATGTCTGAACGTTGCCAACCACCAGTTACTCGATCAAGGTCAACGAAACCAGATGGAACTCCAGAAACACCATCCTTGTTTTCCCTTGCCGCGTCAATTCCGATTATTGCTTCACGCATGAGGTTACTCATGGTGTCGTAACTCTTACGGATATTTCCTTCAGCAACTTGAAAAAGGCTTGATTCTGCGTGATCTAGGAGGTCAAAAACATCTGTTGTTTCCTCGTAGGCATCCTTCATGATTTCATTCGAAACGCGAATAAGTTCACGTTGGATATACTTTTGTGCTACAATTCTAGCGTGCTGTTCAACGTTGGCAGTACTGGCAATACGGGTTGTTAACTGCGACACGTAGTAAGGGCCTCCAACCAAATCAATATCACCCGCTTTTCTGAGCGCTTGCGTTACCGTGAGAATATCAATGGGTTCACTCTTCTGAAATAGATCAATGATCACCGCGAAAATTCGCTTGTGCGCTTCTTTGTAGAAACTCTCTGGCTTCAATACATCGATGGCAGAGTTCACGGCAGATTGCTCCAGCATCATAGCTCCTAGAACAGCTTGTTCTAAGTCTACGGCTTGAGGTTGTATTTTGCCTGAAACCAGGTCCTCTGCTGAACGGGGATTTACACCTAATGGAGTTCTTCCCCCTCTATCTGTACGCTCTTTTCGTTGATCCATGGGGGAACAAAAGTACTCTTAAGAAGGATATATAAGTTCGAAAATCTTCTTGGAAGTATTAACGCGATTCCAACAGGTTTATTAACACTCACTCAAAACCAACAATGGCGGAACTTTCAGCGATTTTCACCCTAATAAATTTGTACTTTGCCACATGCGTTTAATTTCTCTTCTGTGCATTTTTCTGATCATTTTCTGTGTATCGTGCAAAAAACCGCAGGACGAAAGCCCTCCATCGGTTCAAATTGACATTCCATCTGGAAACATCCCAACCTTCGATTTTGAAGACATCATTTTTATCCAGTTTTCAGCGTCAGATAATGAGGCCATTGGGTCTTGGATTGTGACCGTGAAGGACGAACAAGGAATTACGCGGTATTCTAGTGGAACTCGTCAAGTTTCAAACGAGCCGAAAGAGCTCACAGGAGATGTCGGCTTTTTATTTGACGATGTTCATTGGCCAGGCGGAGACTACCTGATTACCGTTCAAGTATTCGATCTGAATGACAACAGGAATGCCGCCTTTAAAACCATTCGGTACTTTGAGCCACCACTATCTTTGGAGTCCATTCTCACTTTTTCCAATTCTGGACTCACCTGTAACGTTGATGAGTTGCAAAACGACGGAACATTTCTTCCTGTCAATACCTATAGTACGAATGGCAGCATAGGACTTGCCGGGTCATGGCACCAAGAGATTGTTCTAGGTGGAAAAGACCTATCGGAAACCTGCTTTACCTCTTTTGAAAACACCGCTGAATCCAGCTGTTTCAATGGTCCAAACCCGCTTGGAGATGTGTACACTCGAGACATCTATTTCGACTTAGCGACCTTGTCTTACCTCGTGGCCTCATCAGACGGCACCATTAGAGTCTTTCTTGTTTCGGGAAACCTAACCAGGACCTTCACAATGGGTGAGGGGTTTATTCCGGAGGAATTGATCGCTTCTTCGGGAAGAATAGTAGCTGAATTGAGAAATGAAGCACAAAACCTCTCAACACTAGCTAGTATTGATCGTTTCAGCGGTGCATTGATCGAAAACGTTGTGGTTCAGGGGGATGTTGTTTCGCTGGCGAATTATGGCGAATTCGTTTTAGTGGCTGGAATGAATAACGATGAGCCCTTCGTTTACTATGTAGACCCCGTGTCTCTTGCGGTTACTGATTTGAATTGGTTTGTTTCTGACCAACCCCTTCGCAAAGTCATTGAATTGAGCCCAGGCAGGTATGCTTTAGCGCATTCCAACGGTGTGTATCTTCATATTTTCGACACCAATCAGTTTCAAGATGGCTCGGTGAATGGAATAGATGCCATTGACATTGCTTTCGATGCGGCTAACAATAGGTTGTACGCCCTTGACAACACTTCGATCTACCAGCTTAACACCGGCACCATGGCTATTATGGAAACATGGAATGCCCCTTCCGGAGCTTTCGATATTGAATTGCTTTTCAACAAATAATTAATCCAGCAACGGCGCGTACCACACTCCTCTCCCAAAGGTACCTGCGAACAACGTGTTTGTTTTATAATTGATTGCAAGCGAACGGATGTAAGTCCCGGGTAGACCTGTGAGTCTGGTCCATGACTCTTCTCTTTTATCCCGTGTAAATACGCCGTGGTTAGAAGCTATGTAGATGCGTTCTTCGCTGTTTTTATCAAGAACAATAGACTCTACAATACACCACCCCAAATTGGCTGTTACATCAATATAACGCTGCCCGTTGAATCGGTAAACCTTTCCTTCCGGCTCAATACTTTTGTAGGTCACCCAAAATTGATCTGCGTTATCAGCATCTACGGCTACCCCCATAATCCAGCCTGTTTTTGGCAATTGTGGAACAACTTCCCACTTCACGTAATTCGGGTCTGAAGTGGTGGCGTTCTTCGTTCTCAGCAGAATGGGGTTTACCTTCTGCTTGTCTAGGACATAGGCGTAAATAACGTCCGGATGGTGCTCACTTGTGAAGAACCGAAAGACATTTAGGTAATCTCTTCCAAAGGTTCCATTGAAGTCAGTGACATTGAGAATCGACTCCCAGTTTTCTCCTCTATCCTTGGATCGCATCAGTTTTGTTCCACTGCAGAAAATGACGTTCGCTTGACTTGGGTGTGGCTTTATCCATGTGTGCCATTCTGTTTTGGTTGCAGAGCTGGTGGCTACATTGTCAAAGCTTTTTCCGTTATCATCACTTCGTTGAATGTGTCCGTTTTGCTTGGTTGCGTATAAAACGTCTGAGTTCTGCGGATCAATAATTGTTTCGAATCCATCTCCCCATGAGACATGCCACCATTTCTCTTCGTTGAACATGTTTCCGCCCGTGTCGTATCCGCCATACATCACTTTTGTTTCTGAAGATTGTGCCACAGAAAGTCCAAATACGTTGGCAGCCCCTATTCCGTAATCACTCGACTTCCAGGTCAACCCTTCGTCGTAGCTTACAGATAGCCCACCATCGTGGGCCGCATACACCCTATTTTCAACCCATAGAATGTGGTGTACATCATCATGCATTTGATTGCGCTCAATGCGTTCAAAGTTCCCACCTCCGTCTGTACTTCTGTAAACCGGTTGAACGTTCGCAACCATCACCAATTCGTCATTCGTTGGGCTCACGGCGAAAGCGCGTGCGCGTGTTGTTATCAGGTTGTTCATCCCCTTTTTCAAGGAACGCACCAGATCCCACCGTTGTTCCTTCAGGTTAAAAACCCACAGTGTTCCTTCGCCCAAAGGAGACTGCGAAAATTTCTCTGCGCAGGTAACAGCGGCGTAAAGCTCTTCGGTTGTGCCTGAGGGCTGCATAACCATTCGAGCAAACTTGAACCTATCCTTGCCTGGGTAATCTGGGAAAGGAAGGGACTTCCAACTATTACCGCAATCATAGCTTACATTAAATCGTTCTCCTGAGGCGAAAACCAAGCCCACCTCGTCATTCGGTATGAATAAATCGTAATAAAAGGAATCGTCAATTTTCTTCCATTTCACTTTCTCTGGTTCATCCAGCGCGTTATTGGAAACAAAAAGTCCCATGTTGGATGCTACAAATACACGGTTGAAGTCACATGGATGTGCCAATACTTTCGCTACATACAGGTAGTTCCAATTGGTTTCAGAAGGAAGAAGGCTTCTCCCATATTTACGGCCGTTGATGTTGACCCACGTTTTGCCTGCGTCTGTTGTTCGCCACAACCCATCGGAAAACATGAATTTATCATCGCCATCACCTGTACTAATTATCCATGTATCAGGGTCAATGGAACTCACCGTAATGGAGCTCACCCCAGAAATAGGTAGCTGATCTGTACCGGCAATTTCCCAAGAAATACCTTGGTTGACAGATACGAAGAGTCCACCCGTTGGCGAACAAGCAAACATTCTATTGGGAAGCACCGGGTCTTGGTAGATGTAATTGATTCTTCCCGTTCCATTCCCTCTATTTTCGGCGTAGCTGGGAATTGCCTTCCCTCCTGGGTTTAGTTCTGCAGGTTGGACCTCAGGACCTAGAAAGCTCCAGTTCCCATCAATTTCGGGACCGCCCATACCTCTTTTTGAGAGGACACTTTTGTAAGCATTTTCAACAGCACTTTTGAAAGTACCATCAACGCCAGCGTAGGCCATCATGTCTTCACAAAACAATCGTTCTGATTTAGCACCTGACCATGACTCACCATGAGCCATTGCTTCTTCAATGGCAATTAGCCGCGTGCGCAACGAGTCTGCATAACTAGATTGAGCAGTTGCTTGAAAAGAGAAAATAAGGGAGAGAAAAATGAACGGCAGAAAGCGAAGTTCAAACATGAATAAAGCGTCTAATAGTTCTCCAAAAGATAAACAAAAACCCCGCCGAAAATCGACGGGGCATTGAATCAATAACTAAGGGTAGGTTGTGCACATCGTCTCCACTACTCACTCTATCACACACAACTGGATATTTGCGATAACACCCCAAAGTTTCCAAAACCAAATGGAAGCACCCATTTGTATCTATGATACACGTAAGTTTGGATGTACCCTACCTATACTTTAAATGCTTTTTTCAATCTCGCTACGTAATCGAGTTCTTCCCATGGGAACAACTTCACCTTCACTTTCTTCACTTTACCGGCTCCGTCTGTGAATGACTTCTCAACCACTTCAGGAGTTCTTCCCATGTGGCCGTATGCAGCTGTTTCGCTGTAAATTGGCGTACGTAGTTTGAATCTTTTCTCAATGGCATATGGTCTCAAATCGAAGATACCTGCGATTTTTTCGCCCAAAGCACCATCGTCCATTTTCACCTTAGAGGTTCCGTATGTGTTTACGTACAATCCCACTGGATCAGCAACACCAATGGCATAGGCAACCTGCACAAGTACTTCGTCACAGATTCCAGCAGCTACCATGTTTTTCGCGATATGTCTTACAGCATATGCAGCAGAACGGTCTACTTTACTCGGGTCTTTTCCAGAGAAAGCTCCTCCACCGTGAGCTCCTTTTCCGCCGTAGGTATCAACAATAATCTTTCTTCCAGTAAGACCAGTATCACCGTGAGGTCCTCCGATAACGAACTTCCCTGTTGGGTTTACATGCATTTTAATCTTACCTGTGAAGAGCTTTTGAACACGCTTCGGCAACAATTTCTTGACGCGTGGAATCAACACTGACTCAATGTCCTTGCGGATTTTCGCCAGCATTTCCTTGTCTGCTTTCAGTTGATCAGATGCCTTTCCTGAAGCGGGTTGTACGAAATCATCATGCTGTGTAGAAAGTACGATGTTATCAATACGAAGTGGTTCATTGTTATCACTGTATTCAATGGTCACTTGAGACTTTGAATCAGGACGTAGGTACTTCATTTTCTTCCCTTCCTTGCGGATAGCGGCCAATTCTTGAAGTAGAATATGAGACAGCTCCAACGGAAGCGGCATGTAGTTATCTGTTTCACGAGAAGCATATCCAAACATGATTCCTTGGTCTCCTGCTCCTTGCTCTTCTTTCTTTGCGCGGTCAACACCTTGATTGATTTCAGGTGACTGTTCGTGAATTGCAGAAAGAACGCCACAAGAATTGGCTTCAAACATGTATTCACTTCGGGTATAACCGATTTTAGAGATCACATCTCTAGCGATGCTTTGAACGTCGAGATAACAATTCGACTTCACTTCTCCAGCCAAGACTACCTGTCCGGTTGTAACAAGGGTTTCGCATGCCACTTTGGATTCTTTATCGAACGCTAAAAAGTGATCGATCAATGCGTCAGAGATTTGATCTGCAACTTTATCTGGGTGCCCTTCCGACACCGATTCTGAGGTAAATAGATATGACATCTACCGTGTGAATTTAGAATTAATGACTCGGGTTCTACCGCTTTGCGCTGAACTGATTAGCATTTGAACTTTTTTCGATTAAGCCCGAAATGAAGACAAGTGTCTAGGTGGTTGCAATCAGTAAAATCCCTCCACTGAAATAAGGTGACAAAGGTAGAATTATTTCTGAACCTTCGTTGATCAAAAAAGAGTGGCGGTCTTGTCAGAAAATTCTGATATCAAGATATATTTCAAATCCCTTGATTTTGAATCCATTTTTACTCTACATTTGTCGTGTACTTATCAAGAAAGACGGAGGGATTAGGCCCTACGAAGTCTTGGCAACCCGGGCCAGCCGGGTGCCAAATCCTACCCCAAGAGGGAAAGATGAACAGACCATTACCGGTTCCTCCAGATTTCTTAAGTACCATAAACGATGCATATGAAAGCGCAACTCAACGAGGAAGCGAAGAAACGTATATTGGTATTGGATGGCGCTATGGGCACCATGATTCAACGGTATAAACTCACGGAAAATGACTTTCGCGGAGACCGTTTCGAAAACCACCCAATTGCGCTCCAAGGGAACAACGATTTACTGGCTTTGACCCAGCCCACCATTTTGCGTGAAATTCATGACGCCTATTTTGAAGCAGGTGCAGACATTGCTGAAACCAATACCTTCAGTTCCACCACCATTGCTCAAGAAGATTATCAATTGTCTGACTTCGCCTATGAGTTGAACTTGAAGTCGGCTCAAATAGCCAAAGCAAGTGCAGATCATTTCACCAAATTGACTCCTAACAAACCACGCTTTGTGATTGGTTCTGTTGGTCCAACCAATCGAACGGCCTCGCTTTCGCCCGATGTCAACAACCCCGCTTTCCGAGCAATAACATTTGACCAGTTAGTAACGGCCTACACCGAACAATGTGAAGCGCTCATAGAAGGAGGTGTAGACGGCCTGCTAATCGAAACTGTATTTGACACATTGAATGCAAAAGCTGCCATCTTCGCCACGGAAGAAGCGATGCGTAAAACTGGAAAAACAGTTCCACTCATGGTAAGCGGAACCATAACCGATGCTTCAGGCAGAACATTGAGTGGACAAACTGCTCACGCATTCCTGATTTCGCTATCCCACGCTCCTCTTTTAAGCATCGGATTTAATTGCGCTTTGGGAGCAGCACAACTTCGCCCATATGTAGATGTACTTGCTCAACATGCCAACTGTTATGTGAGTGCGCATCCAAACGCAGGACTACCGAATGAAATGGGCGATTATGACGAGAGTCCAGCGGAAATGGCTGCTCAAATCAAGTCGTTTTTGGATAGAGGTTTGGTCAACATTATCGGAGGGTGTTGCGGAACCACTCCTGACCATATTCAAGCCATTGCAGAATTGGCTGCAAACTACACTCCACCTTCAATTCCACAAGAAGCATAATGGACGACGTTACTCTCGTATTATCCGGCCTTGAACCGCTTATCATTACTAAGGATTCGAACTTCGTGAACATCGGAGAACGAACCAACGTAACGGGTAGCCGGAAATTTCTGCGCTTGATCAAAGAAGGCAACTTCGATGAAGCATTAAGCATCGCTCGTGACCAAGTTGAAGGTGGTGCACAAATCATCGACATCAATATGGATGAGGGAATGATTGACGGCAAAGAAGCCATGGTTCATTTTCTCAATTTAATTGCTGCAGAGCCAGACATTGCGCGTGTTCCAATCATGATCGACAGTTCCAAATGGGAAATCATTGAAGCTGGTTTGAAAGTGGTTCAAGGAAAGTCTGTGGTGAATTCGATTAGCCTGAAAGAAGGAGAAGAAAGCTTTTTATACCAGGCTCGTGAAATAAGAAAATACGGCGCAGCAGTAGTTGTTATGGCATTCGATGAGGAAGGTCAAGCTGACTCGTTCGAGCGTAGAAAGGAAATTTGCGAACGCGCCTATTACCTCCTTGTCAATGAAGTTGGTTTTCCTCCAAAGGATATCATCTTCGACCCCAACGTATTTCCAGTGGCAACTGGAATGGATGAACATCGAAAGAATGCCTTGCACTTCTTTCAAGCCACAAAGTGGATTCGAACGAATTTACCTCATGCGCACGTTTCTGGCGGCGTTAGTAATGTTTCATTCTCTTTCAGGGGTAACCCAGCGGTGCGCGAGGCCATGCACTCGGCATTTCTTTTTCATGCGATCAAAGAAGGCATGGACATGGGGATTGTCAATCCGACAATGTTGGAAGTGTACGACGAAATTCCAAAAGAACTGTTGGTGCTCGTAGAGGATGTTCTATTGGACCGCACCGATGACGCAACGGAGAAACTGCTAGACTATGCTGATCGGTTCAAAAGTGAAGCTAAGACGAAGGAAAAAGACCTTTCTTGGAGAGAAAATAGTGTAGAAAAAAGATTAGAGTACTCGCTAGTAAAGGGAATTACCGATTTTATAGAAGAGGATACTGAAGAGGCGCGTGTCAAGCTAAACAGCCCACTAACCGTGATTGAAGGTCCTCTGATGGATGGAATGAACGTGGTGGGCGACTTGTTCGGATCGGGAAAGATGTTTCTACCTCAGGTAGTGAAAAGTGCGCGTGTGATGAAACGCAGTGTAGCTTATTTAACACCTTACTTGGAGGCAGAGAAAAGTACAGGCAGGTCTTCAGCGGGTAAAATCATTATGGCCACTGTGAAAGGTGATGTACACGATATTGGAAAGAACATTGTTGGTGTTGTAATGGCGTGTAATAATTTCGAAGTGGTGGATCTCGGGGTGATGGTTTCTGCTGATAAAATCCTCGACGCCGCATTATCTGAGAATGCCGATGCCATTGGCTTGAGTGGTTTGATTACTCCTTCGCTTGATGAAATGATTCATGTAGCGAAAGAAATGGAAACCAGGAAATTTTCTATTCCACTTCTCATTGGTGGTGCAACTACTTCAAGGGTTCATACAGCCGTTAAGATCAGTCAAGCATACAGCAACACAATTGTTCATGTGAACGATGCCTCACGGGCAGTACCTGTACTATCTGGTCTTTTGAGTAGTGACGCAGAATCAATTGCTTCCAAGATCAAGGACGAATATGATCATGTTCGAACTACTTATTTGGCGAAGAAAAGTGCAAAGACCTATTTACCCTTTGAAGAAGCCATTAAGAATAGAAAAGAAATTGATTGGGATGTTACTCCTATCACCAAGCCTTCGACGCTTGGTGTTCAATTGGTAGAGAATGTAGAATTAGAAGTATTGGCTCCATACATTGATTGGACACCTTACTTCAAAACATGGGGACTTCACGGCAAGTTCCCGGCCCTTTTAACTGATAATGTCATTGGAGAGGAGGCGACCAAAGTATGGGAAGACACCCAACGAATGCTCCAGGAATTCGTTGCTGGAAATTTGCTTCAGCCAAAAGGAGTTTTTGGATTGTTTGAGGCGAATGAAGAGAATGAATCCGTGCATTTGACAGGAGATCAATACAAAGGCACATCTTTTCATTTTTTGAGACAACAGACCAAAAAACACAAAGACGCTACGAACTTCAACTTAGCTGACTTCATTGCACCGGTTCATTCTGGTAAGAAAGACTACATCGGTTGCTTCGCAGTGACGACGGGTCACGGACTAGAAGAAATTGTTGCGAAGTACGAAGCAGAATATGACGACTACAACGCCATTATGGCCAAAGCGTTAGCGGATCGTTTCGCTGAAGCCTTTGCTGAATACATGCACGAAGAAGTACGCAAAAAACACTGGGGGTATGCTACTACTGAAAACCTGAACAATGATGATCTTATTAAGGAATCATACGATGGAATTCGACCTGCTCCTGGTTATCCGGCATGTCCTGACCACCTTGAGAAGGCCTCGATTTGGAAATTATTAGAGGTGGAAAAGCACACTGGGATCAGCTTGACTGAGTCATATGCCATGTATCCTACAGCTTCTGTCTCAGGATACTATTTCGGCAATAGGGAGAGTCAATATTTCGGCTTGGGTAAAATTAACCAAGATCAGGTAGCTCATTATGCCAAACGAAGAGGAATGCCTTTGGAAGAAATAGAGAAGTGGCTCGCTCCGAACTTAAATTACGATAGATAACATCATGAAAGTTACTGAACACATTAATCAGGCAAAAGACACCCTCTTTTCAATAGAGATTTTGCCTCCGCTGAAAGGACAAAACATTGACTCTATCTTCAACGCTATGGATGAGTTGATGGAGTTTTCCCCAGCGTTTGTTGATGTTACATATCACAGAGAAGAATACGTATATAAGGAGGTGAACAATGGTCTCCTTGAAAAGCGCACCGTAAGGAAGCGTCCAGGAACTGTAGGGATTTGTGCCGCGCTCAAACATCGTTACAGTATTGACCCCGTCCCTCATATTATATGTGGTGGATTCAACAAAGAAGAGACCGAAAATGCGTTGATTGATCTTGATTTTCTTGGAATCGATAACATCTTGGTTTTGCGAGGTGATCCTATCAAAAGTGAAGGTAGGTTTAAACCAGAGCCAGATGGACATGAATATGCCTTACACCTTTTGCACCAAGCTGTAGCCATGAATAATGGGGAGTACTTAGATCCCGATCTTCGTAATACGACCCAAACGAATTTTTGCATCGGGGTGGCTGGGTATCCTGAAAAACATTTTGAGGCGCCTAATATGAAGAGTGACATTCGCTATTTGAAGCAAAAAGTGGATGATGGAGCAGAATACATTGTTACCCAAATGTTCTTCGATAATGATGCCTTCTTCGATTTCGAAAAGAAATGTCGTGCTGCAGGAATAACGGTACCTATTATTCCGGGTATAAAGCCGCTTGTAAGTAAAAAGCAGCTGACGGTAATCCCACAGAATTTCTACGTGAATATGCCTGAAGAAATGGTGGACTTGGTAGAGCATAGTAAGACAGACGCAGACGTACGGGAGGCTGGCATCCAGTGGTGTATAAAACAATGCAAGGAGTTAAAAGCAGCAGGGGTTCCTGTGCTTCATTTCTACACGATGGGTAAATCAGCTATTACTTCACGAATTGCACGTGAGGTATTCTGATTACTTCTTTCTGAAGAACAAGCGAATCGGAACTCCCGATAACTTATAATGCTGTCGTATTTTATTCTCTAGGAATCTCTTGTACGGTTCCTTGATGTACTGCGGTAGGTTGCAGAAGAATGCGAAAGTTGGCACTTGCGATGCAATCTGTGTGATGTACTTTATTTGAATGTACTTCCCTTTTGTTGCCGGAGGCGGGTAATCACTAATTATAGGAAGTAGGAAATTATTCAATTGAGACGTAGAAATTTTAAGTTTTCGAGCGTCGTACACTTCTACAGCTGTTTCAAGAGCTTGGAGAACACGTTGTTTGGTTATATTCGAAGTGAATATAATTGGCACATCCGTGAAAGGTTCTATTCGTTCTTTAATACGTTCCAGAAACGCATTGTGCGTTTTGTCGTCTTTTTCTACGAGGTCCCATTTATTAGCAAGGATGACAACACCTCTGTAGCTTTCTACAATTTGATAAAAAATTGCGAGGTCCTGTTTGTTTACGCCTTCTGGGGCTTCTAGCAAGAGGAGGCATACATCGGATTGATCGATCGCTTTGATAGTACGGATTGCGGAGTAATACTCCAACTGGTCATCAATCTTAGCCCGCTTTCTTAGCCCGGCTGTGTCAATGATTTCCATTTCCATACCAAATGCTTTGTATGTGCTGTGGACAGAATCTCTTGTGGTACCGGCGATGTCTGAAACAATGTTTCTATCCTCACCCAGTAGCGTATTGATAAATGTTGATTTACCAACATTCGGTCTTCCAACTACTGCTATTCGCGGTAATTTGGATTCAGTAAAATCAGGTTCTGGCGGAAGTGCATCTAATAGTGCATCCAACATTTCCCCTGTTCCGTATCCATTATTAGCAGATATACTATAGACGATTTCACTTAGACCAAGGCCATAGAATTCAGAAGACCCCAGTTCTTTGTCAGAGGTGTCTACCTTATTTGAAACTACAAACACCTGTTTTCCCGAGCGTCTGAGGATTTCAGCTATTTCTAGGTCTAGATCAGTGATACCAGTTTGCACATCCAACATGAAAATGATGACTTGCGCTTCTTCAATGGAGATCGCTACTTGATGCCGAATTTCACCTTCGAAAGAGTCATCACTATTGGTAATGTATCCTCCCGTATCAATAACGGTAAAGTCTCTACCAGTCCAGTGTACGTTACCATATTTACGGTCACGCGTAACACCACTAATAGGATCTACGATCGCTTCCCTTGTTTCGGTTAATCGGTTAAATAGCGTTGATTTACCGACATTCGGTCTCCCGACGATGGCCACAATATTGTTCATAGGACAGCAAATTTAGTGAGAACGAAAGGTTATCACACAATAGGGCAAAAAAAAGCCCCTCAAAAGAGGGGCTTTTATGAAAAATGGCGTCGACATACTCTCCCGGTTTCCCAGTACCATCTGCGCTGACGGGCTTAACTTCTCTGTTCGGAATGGAAAGAGGTGGACCTCGTCGCAATAGACACCTAAAATTGTATGGGTTACATACTAACACTTTAGTGCGTAGATATAATCCCTAATAAGGGACATATTGGTAGAGTTTTCTTCTTATAAGCTTTCGAGTAATTAGTATTGCTCAGCTTTGACATCACTGCCTTTACACTTGCAACCTATCAACGTTATCGTCTTTAACGACTCTAATATGAAATCTCATCTTGAGGTGAGTTTCGCGCTTAGATGCTTTCAGCGCTTATCTCATCCATACGTAGCTACTCTGCGATGCAACTGGCGTCACAACAGATACACCAGAGGTATGTCCATCCCGGTCCTCTCGTACTAGAGACGGGTCCTCTCAAATTTCAAACGCCCACAACAGATAGGGACCGAACTGTCTCACGACGTTCTGAACCCAGCTCGCGTGCCACTTTAATGGGCGAACAGCCCAACCCTTGGGACCTTCTCCAGCCCCAGGATGTGACGAGCCGACATCGAGGTGCCAAACCA
>JAQWQB010000025.1 GCA_029245065.1 Flavobacteriales bacterium
TTGTCAAGAGAAGAAACGTACGCTGAAATCAGTCCTGTGCGATTGAATAGTAATGGAGTGACTGCTTTTATCTCCATCATGAGAGGTTGCGATAACATGTGTTCATTTTGCGTAGTGCCTTTTACAAGAGGGAGAGAACGAAGCAGAGATCCTGAGTCAATTGTCAAAGAAGCACAGGAATTGTTCAACCAAGGTTACCGAGAAGTGACCCTACTTGGACAAAATGTTGATTCGTATAAGTGGAATATCACCAACAAAGGAGAAGTGAAAGATACTGCCCTTCCAACGGTGACGTTCGCGGAATTAATGGAGAAGGTGGCGTTGGTTGATCCATTGTTACGGGTGCGATTTTCCACAAGTCATCCAAAGGACATGACTGACGATGTGTTGCATGTGATGGCGAAGTACAAGAATATTTGTGATTACGTTCACTTGCCAGTTCAGAGTGGAAATAGTGATATGCTCAAGCGTATGAACAGAGGATACACGCGTGAATGGTACATGGATAGGATAGATGCCATTCGGAGAATTGTTCCAAACGCCGCCATTTCAACTGATATCATTGCTGGGTTCTGTGGTGAAACCGAAGAAGAACACCAAGACACACTGAGCCTCATGGAAGAGGTGAAATTCAATATGTCTTACATGTTCAAGTATTCAGAACGCCCAAAAACGCTTGCCGAACGAAAATATGAAGACGATGTTCCTGAGGAACTTAAGTCGTCACGTTTGCAAGAAGTGGTTGACCTGCACATGAAATGCGCTTCCTTTCGTACCAATGAAATGGTCGGAAGAACGTTTGAAGTGCTTGTTGAACGCCAATCAAAGAAGTCTGACCAAGAATACGTAGGGCGAAATACGCAGAATGTAGCAGTTGTCTTCCCCAAAGGAGATTTCAAACCGGGAGACTATGTGAATGTATTAACAACAGATTGCACGTCGGTAACGCTTCGTGGTAAGGTAGTGACAGATTAATTATGGAGTTACAATCAGTAAAACAACGTTTTGGAATTATCGGTAATTCCCAGGCCTTGAACAGAGCTATTGATGTGGCAGTTCAGGTAGCACCTACCAACATTTCTGTTTTAATCAATGGTGAAAGCGGAACGGGTAAGGAAGTCATGCCGAAGATTATCCACAATCTTAGTGTGCGAAAGCACGGCCCTTACATTGCCGTAAACTGCGGTGCCATTCCCGAAGGAACCATTGATTCTGAGTTGTTCGGACACGAAAAGGGAGCCTTCACAGGAGCTACTGACTCCAGAAAAGGATACTTCGAAGTGGCCAACGGAGGAACGATCTTTTTGGATGAAGTTGCTGAATTGCCCCTACAAACTCAGGTGAGGCTGCTCAGGGTATTGGAGACCGGGGAGTTCATAAAGGTGGGCTCAAGCAAGGTCATTAAAACAGATGTGCGCGTGGTGGCAGCCACGAACGTTAAGTTTTCGGAAGCCATCTCGAAAGGGAAATTTAGAGAAGACCTTTATTACCGACTGAATCAAGTTCCTATTTACATGCCACCGCTCCGAGAACGCAGGGAAGACATCCATTTGTTGTTCCGGAAGTTCACCACCGATTTTAGTGAGCAATACAGAATGCCTCCGTTATCGCTGTCAGAAGAAGCAATTATTCTTTTGCAGAATTACCGCTGGCCTGGAAACATCCGTCAGCTCAAGAATATCACAGAGCAAATGTCTGTCATTGAACAAGAACGTTCAATTGATGGGATGTCGCTCAAACAGTATTTACCTGTAGAACAGGGTAGCCAACTTCCTGTTTTGGTTGGCGAAAGCAAGGAAGACCCATCTAATTTTTCTGAACGTGAGATTCTGTACAAGTTGCTTTTCGAAATGAAAGCCGACTTGAACGACGTGAAGAAATTGGTCATGCGTGTGATTCAAAACGACGGGCACTTGGATAATTCAGATGCGAGCGTGGAACTCATGAAGAAGGTGTTTCAAGACGAGCCTGTGGCCAATGAAGATTCTTCGTCTTACCTGCAATTACCTGCTCAATCACGACCAGAAGTGGGACACGATGGAGATGATCATGTTGAGATAGAAGAGACGTTCAGCTTAATGGAGACCGAAAAAGAGCTCATTCGCAAAGCACTCATCAAACATGGGAACAAACGAAAGTACGCCGCGAAAGAATTAGGCATTTCGGAAAGAACACTTTACCGAAAAATTAAAGAATACAATTTGAAGTAATTACCTTCGTTCTGATGAACATGCGGATACTTATTCTTATTTCATTTTCTTTTTTGCTCACCACCTGCGGAATCTATACGCCTTACGGAGCGCAAACATCGGGTGCCAAAACGTTTTCGGTTGATTACATTAAACCCCAAACCCCATTGGCTAGTCCGGCTATTGCCCAAAACTTCACCGAGGCGTTGAAAGACCTTATTCAACGTCAATCTACATTGAGGTTGGAAGATGACAAAGGAGAATTGCAGTTCAAAGGAATGATCACTGAGTACCGCGTTTCTCCTGTAGGGGTTTCAGGTGATGAAATTGCTTCGCGAAACAGGCTGACCGTTTCGGTAAAGATTAATTACGTCAATACGCTGGAGACGGATCTCAATTTCGATCGTACGTTCACCAAGTTTTCTGACTATGACTCGGGGAGCAATTTACTGGATGTAGAAGACGAGCTCATGGCGGACATCAGCGAGCAGCTAACACAAGAAATTTTTAACGCCTCACTTGGAAACTGGTAATGCAAAAAGAGCATTTCTATAACGCTTTAGACGATGTGAAATCGAAGTTGCCTCCGCTACGAGATGACCTCATCAACCTTACCCAAGCGTATCCTTGGTTCAGCGCAGCCCACCTTTTACTCGCAAAAACAGATCATTTAACCGGACACGTTGCATTTGATGCGAATTTAAAGCGTGCAGCCGTTTACGCCGGGCAACGGGAGGCCCTTTTCGATCTAATCCACAAAGAAGCATTTACCGATAAAGTGAGGGCATTTGAAGCGGAAGTGGAGCGGTTTAGCGAGGACGGAGTTTTTAGTGAAGAGAGCGAAGAGGGTGGAGTGAAGAGTGATGAGGTGGTAGCGCAGTCTGAAGAGGTGGCTGAACCTCTTGCTGAGGTTGAAACGTCTCAAGACGCAGAAACGCTAGAACCTGCTGAACTCGCTGAAACTGAACCAACTCTTGAAAAAGAGCTTCTTGGTACAGAAGAAGGTCCGGAAGTGCCGGATATGCCTACTGAGGTGGAAGAGACAATAGGGGATACCGAAGAACAAACCACGTCAGAGCAGAATGATGAAGAGCCGGAGATTAAACATTTAGATGATTTCGACGGATTGCAACGCGAAATTTTATTGGAAGCCATTTCGAGCTCCATTGAAAAAGAAGTTCAAGAGGAAAAAGAAATTGAAAGTGAGCCAGCAATTGATCAGCCAGCAGTGCCGGAAGTTGAAGAAAGTAACGCTGATCTTTCAGAAACAACAATTGCGCAGTCTTCGTCTTTTACCGCATTTTTGAAAAAGAGATCTGCCGAAATCCAGTGGGAAGGTGGTGCTGAAGAAGCTCCTGAAATCCCCGTTGTGAAGGGTGAGGAGCGAAGTGAGTTGCTTTCACCAGACCAGCTTATTGATAAATTTATTGCGGCAGACCCTAAAATCACGCCACGTAAATCTGCTGAGTTTTCAAATGAAAACCTTGCGAAGAAAAGTCTCGTAGAAGATGAACAATTCGTGACCGAAACGATCGCACGGATATACGCAAAACAAGGTGCTACGAGGAAGGCAATTAAAGCCTATAAGCTGTTAAGCTTGAAATATCCAGAAAAAAGCATTTATTTTGCACACCAAATTAAAAAACTGCAAGACCGCAGAAAGTCAACGAAATAAGCTGAAGAAATGGGTTATTTAATTATTGTTTTGATCCTCATCGTGTGTTTCCTGTTAGCGGGAGTGATCCTTGTACAGAACCCAAAAGGGGGAGGTTTAGCTACTGGTTTCCAGGGAGCTTCACAGATTGGAGGTGTTCAGAAGACAGCTGATTTCCTAGAGAAATCAACATGGTACCTAACCATCGCACTATTCGTTCTTTGCCTATTATCGGCTCGTTTCTACGGAGATGGAGACGGAGCAGCAGATGGCACATTCCAAGAAGACGCACCAACTATTGATCTTATTGACGACGCTGGAGTGGATGCAGCTGGTGGTGCTTTAGAAGGAACTCCTGCTGAATAAGCATTAGTCAACAAAAACATTGAAATGTCAGTATGTCACCATACTGACATTTTTTTTGTCCAATATTTTCAAAAAAATGCATCCTTGTCAGTTTTTAAGCATTGGCACGAATTCTGACATAGGCGGGATGATAAGTAATTTGTCAAATCAACTAATTCAACTAAAAAGAAATGTCAGTAAACGTAAGACCTTTGGCAGACCGTGTTTTGGTAGAGCCAGAACCAGCGGAGGAGAGAACCGCAAGCGGTATCATTATTCCAGATTCAGCAAAAGAAAAGCCACAACGTGGTAAAATCGTTGCAGTAGGTAATGGTAAGCCAGATGAGCCATTGACCGTAGTTGTTGGTGATACTGTTTTGTACGGAAAGTACTCAGGAACGGAACTCACTATTGAAGGCAATGATTACCTAATCATGCGCGAATCAGACATTTTCGCAATTCTTTAAGTATAACCGAATTTTAAATTGACGAAGCAATGGCTAAGGAAATTAATTTCAATACAGATGCGCGAAATGCGCTGAAAGACGGCGTAGACGCTTTGGCGAATGCGGTGAAAGTAACGTTGGGCCCAAAAGGGCGAAATGTAGTTATCGATAAAAAATTCGGACCTCCGAGTGTGACCAAAGATGGTGTGTCGGTAGCGAAAGAAATTGAGTTGAAAGACCCTGTACAAAACATGGGTGCTCAGATGGTAAAAGAAGTAGCATCAAAAACGGCAGATATTGCTGGTGATGGTACAACAACTGCCACTGTATTGGCTCAGGCAATTGTAACTTCAGGTTTGAAGAACGTT
>JAQWQB010000031.1 GCA_029245065.1 Flavobacteriales bacterium
ACAGAACGGATTACAGCACTGCTGAGCTAGAAAGCGGAATGTACACAGTACGTTTATCATCACTTAACCACGCTGATTACCAAAAGCTAGTGGTTACTAAGTAAGACTTAGAATACACCTATATAAAAAGAGGCTTCAACAGATGTTGAAGCCTCTTTTGCTTTTAAATGGCTTTTGATTGCTTCTTTTTTTAAGAAGGATTCCCCCCACACGGATGCCCCGCTTGCGCGCATCCGAATGGGGCCTTGATGATTTTATCAGCGGAAGCACGCAAGCGTAGCTTCCCTGTCTGGAGGCTTAAATCAAATCCTTTTAGCCCCGCTTGCGTGCATCCGCATTTCGCCCAAGAAACCAGACGAGATCAATTTGCTATTAATAATGCGATTGGAAAAGGAAGGATTAGAACCAGAAAGGGAGTAAGGCAGCAATAAGAATTCCTCCGGCCATGCAGAACTTCGACCATTTGCTGGCCTTGGTAAAACCACTCTTATTCTTCGCTGTGCGCACAAAGAACCAAGAGATCACCAATGGTAACATCACACAAAGGGAAATCATGGTGTAAAACATGGGAAGAGAAAATTCCACTTGGTAGAATTTTTGAATCAGGAATGATGCGAAGATTACTCCTGCAAAAAGTATGGCGAGGAGAACGGATGTATAGCGCTTGCCTGCGCGAATGCCTATTCGAACTGGCAGGGTATCAAACCCAGCAATTTTATCGCCACGCACATCTTCCATGTCCTTCTGGACTTCTCTGATCAAGGTGACTAAAAAAGCGAAGCCGGTGTAGCCAAGAAGCCACAAGTTAGTTTCCGAGATGAAATCCACAGGGTCACCTCCGATTAGTGAAATGGTCTTCGTCAAAGAGCTCAACTCAAAAATACCTGACCACAACGGCACAACAGCCACCAGCGCTGCCACAACTAAATTGCCAATTAGAAACTGACGTTTGAAGGTCATGGAGTAAAACCACAAAAGCGCCGCCATTGCAATAGGAATAAGCACCGCCCAGTAATGCTGATAAGTATAGCCCAGATAAGCGGTTATCAGCACGGCAATCACATTGAGCGCATGATGTCCAAGCATGGCCACACGACGTTTTACTTTTCGTCCAACAAGCACTTTGTCAGGTTTGTTGAGCTTGTCGACCTTCACATCAAAGTAGTCATTTATGAGGTTTCCGGCCCCAGCAAGAAGCATCATAACCAAGGTTGAAAGAGCAAAGTCGAATTCGGTCATGTCGAAATGAGTGAACAAATTCGTTTTAGACAATAGCGTATACTGAAGCCCCCATCGCATAGCGTACATGGTTACGCCTATGATAGCCAAATTGATAGGGCGAAGTAATCGAATAAAGGCTAGTGCGCTTTCCATACTTCAAACCTACTTAAAAGAAAGGAGCGATTGGTTGATTCAAAAAAAGAAAAGCGTTTTAACCATTGTTGAAAAGATGGTGAATTGATAGTTGTCTCGAGCTAAAAAGGGAAGGGAATAGATGGTAGTTTAGAGAAGAATAAACTTGTCCTTTATGGAAGCTGAGAATCACTCGCACATTGTACTAGTAGTTGGAAGAAGAGATTATGTCCTAGAAACCCTAAGTGGTCTACTTGAGCGCGCGGGATATTCAGTATTGACAGCCATGGAAGACGATCAAGTCATCGAAAAATTAAAGTCTGCTCAACCTGATCTTCTTCTGATTGGAGGTGGAGTAGAGCCAAATTCTCGCCTTGGATTTAGAAGATTCGTGGTGTCTCAAATGCCAGAAGTAAAAATAGTTGAGCATTTCGGAGGACCAGCGACGTTGGTTTCAGAAGTGAATCAAGCCCTCGGTGTTAGAGGTGCGATGGCGAATTAAAAAGCTCATTTTTTCCATTCTTGTACAGCGCATAATTGAACCCTGGGTGGATCGCAAATGCCCCCACTTCGCCTGCTTTATTGGTGGCGAGGTAACCCACTTGAATTGAAGAAACATCATAGCGTTCAACAATACGTCTAATTCCTTCTTCACAGGCTTCTTGCGGACTCATCCCTTGGCGCATAAACTCAACAATTAAAAAGGAGCCCAATGTTTTCATAACGAATTCTCCCATTCCTGTTGCTGTTGCCGCACCTACTTCATTGTCAACGAACAAACCAGCCCCAATGATTGGACTATCTCCAACACGTCCATTCATTTTGTAAGCCACACCGCTGGTAGTGCATGATCCAGCTAAGTCACCATTCTTGTCCATTGAAATCAAGCCAATGGTATCGTGATTTTCGATGTTGATGATTGGTGCATACTTGGCTTCTTTGGCCCACTTCAACCATGCCTGACGAGAGGCTTCGGTGAGTAGGTTGGTTTTCTCAAAACCATTGTCAAGTGCGAAACGTTGCGCTCCATCACCAGCTAGCATCACGTGTGGTGTATCGTCCATTACCTTACGTGCAACCGAAATAGGGTGAAGAATTTCTTCTAAATAGGCCACAGACCCTGCGTTCCCGTTGGAATCCATTATACACGCGTCCAACGTTACATTTCCATCTCTATCTGGTAATCCGCCAATACCTACACTCTGACCTGTAGGGTCTTTCTCAACTTCCCGCGCGCCCATTTCAGCAGCGTCAACGGCGGTCCCTCCATTTTTGATGATGTTCCAAGCGGCCTTGTTGGCGGGAATGCCATGATTCCATGTACTGATGACCAATCCTTTTTTGTACTTCGAATTGGCTCGTGTTGCCGGTCTTGCGAACGAGCTAAATGGCAATAGACTTGCTCCCACTGAGGCAGTAGTAAGCTTTTTAAGGAATGATCGACGGTTTGACATTTATGCGGAAGTTGGTTTCCCGCAAGTTAAAACGAAAAAAGATCTTCAACCTGAATGTGGTTGTAATTATGAATAACCTGCTTGGCACCAAGCGATTGGAGTTTTTCATTTTCCTGCACATCGACCCCAATGAACGGCCAGTCCAGCTGTTTCATCGTCTTGAGATCCCAACTACCATCGCCGAAATAATACCACTGACTTGGTAGTTTTCCGTGATGCGCGGTGGCCTGTGCAAAGACATTCGAAGCAATTCCAGCGCGTGAATTACTGAGGTCTGCATGGGCGAAGAAGTAATTTGAAAAATTGAAACCAGCCGTGTTCAACTTGATTTCTGCTGAAGCTTTCCATGATCCGGTTCCCAATCCAATAACGACTCCTCGAGCGGCTAGTATCTCCAAAAAAGCGTGTGCCCCAGGTACCGCAGAAAACCGTTCTGGTTCAGTTCGCGCCTTTTCCGCAAGAAGGGATAAGAAGTGTTGCTTAATCTCAGCATACTGTTCTTCCGTGCAAGGGCTGCCAGTGGTGCGTTCTACGGTTTCTCTTACAATGACAGGGTCTGTCACATGAGAAACAGATTCCCAATCGCACTCCACGTTATTTCCTAGGAAATGCTGAAATGTTTCTGTCATGCAGAAATCATCTACGTCCGTGGAGTCTGTTAAGGTACCGTCAATGTCGAAAAGCGCTAATTTCATGATTGGATGAAGGCTATTTTTTTTCCTCTTATTTGCTTAGAGTTTTTGTTCTTGTAGAAGAGAAGTATCAAAATTGGGAGCAACAACAAATCTGAAAGAACGGCAAACAATAGCGTGAGGCTAATGAGGAGACCAATGTAGAATGTTCCGAGGAAATCTGACATGACCAACGTAAGGAAACCGCCACAGAGAATAATGCTTGTAATGATAATCGCTTTACCCGTACTCATGAAGGTTCGTTTCAGTGCATAAAGTACACTTCGTCCTTCACTTAAAAGCAACCTGAATTTCGACATAAAGTGTATGGTGTCATCAACAGCAATTCCGAAGGCAATGGTGAAAATTATCGAGGTACTAACTTTAAGATCGATGTCTGCAAAGCCCATGATTCCTGCTATCATGAGAAGCGGAAGGAAGTTAGGTATCAAACAAATGATCACCATTTTGATATTTCTGAACATGAGTCCTACGATCAGAGCTACAACAAGGAAGGCAATGACTAGTCCACTAATCATGTCTACCGCAAGGGTTTTGTTGTTGTGGTCTATGAGGTTGGCCGTTCCAGTTATGCGAACATCAAATTTTCGATCTGGTAATTCCTTTTCAAGGAATGCGTAGAGGCCTTCATTTTTCTCATTGAAGTACTTGGCGCCGTAATCTCCAACTTTTCCGTTGTAACGGGCCATTTGTTTTTCTTCGTTCACAAAAAGGGCCATCAGGCTGTCTTTGTCGAACCGTTTTGCCAATGAAACGATCTTATTGATTTCCCGCTGAGTGGCTGGAAGTGAATACGAATTCGCTTTGTTTCCGTTGAATTCTCTGTTGCCGAATTTCACCATGGTGGATGGTGAAATAAGGGACCCAACGCCGTATTCATCAACAAGATAATTATCAAGTTGGTCCAAGTCCTGAAGCACATCGATGTTGAAGACCGAAGCAGAATCGTCAAGTAGAATGGCCATTTCGAATGGACGTCCGCCCGAGAAGTTCTCTTCGAAGTAGGTGAATTCTTGTTTCAACGCATCCCCTTCACGCAAATCATCAAGAATGTAGTTGTTCACTTCTATTCTTGTCATTCCAATGCCGCAAACAACAATAACAATCATTGAACCTACCAAGATGGCCACTTTATTCCGCATGGTGAAGTGGAAAGCCTTTCGGAGCTGTCGTGTCCAAAAGAGCTTTTCTTGTTTTTGATCAGAGATGGCCGGTGCCTTGCTCAATATCAATACGGCTGGCAAGAGGGAATAGGCAAGTGCATAGGCAACGAACACCCCAATGGCCGTGTAGAGTCCGAAATCTGCGATAGGGATGATGCTGGAAGTCAATAAGGTTAGAAAACCAATTGCTGTAGTGAGGGAGGTCAGAAAAGTGGCCAATCCGATTTCCTTGAACGAGATTTTTATCGCTTCATACTTGGGAATCCCTTTTCTTAATTCTTCGAAATACTTTGAAAGTACATGGACGACATCACTCATGCCCACAACAAAAATGATGGTAGGCAAAACAATCAGCATGAGGTCAATTTCTTTTCCGGTGATTTTCATGATCCCGAGTATCCATACCACTGAGAGCAGGACAACCGTAATAGGCACCCAGATTCCCCAGGCGGAACGAAAGGCGATGAAGAGAAACAGCACGATCAAAACGATCCCCAATGAAACGAAGATGATCAACTCTGTTTGCATCATTTCTACATAGTACGATTGCCCTACGGCACGTCCTACCACATGGGCCTCGTCAAAACCTGCGTTGAACACCGCTGCTTGCATCTCTACGGCAAGCGTGTCGCAAGCAAGTTTGGAAAGGTAGGGCGTGTGCTTCACCTGGAGGCAGACGGCCTTTCCGTCTTCAGAGAACAAGTTTCCAACCAGTTGGCCTTGTTCCCAAATCTTAGCACTGTCTTGTTTTAGTGCAGTGGCACTGGAAGTTCGAAGTAGTGGGATGGAATGAAAATTTCCAATCGGATCTTTGTACGAAGTTTGAAGATTGGTCGGAGTGATGACACTGTCAACATTTGCAAGCTCACTCAGTACCGTTGAAATAGAATCTACCCGGGTCAGAAAGTCTTGTTCAAAAACGCCATCTTCACTTGAAAGGCCTACAATCACAAAATCGTTGTCGCTTTCAAAGTTGTGCCTGAATTCTCCAAAGAAGTCAGTTTCAGGGTCATTCTTCGGAAAGAAGTTCTCAAAATTGTAGTCGAAACCAAGGTTGGCGGCGAGCCAAACACACATGCCTGTTATGAGGACCAAGATGCCTAATGTCAACTTGGCACCGCGTTTATACTTCTGCTCTACGTTCATTCTACATGCCTAACAAATGCAATGCAAATTAGTTTTCACAAATTAACTCTTGTCACAAAAAAGAAACAATTCCGAATGAGGGCAAAAAAAAAGACCGCTTGTGGCAGCGGTCTTTTCTCGAATGTCAAAACGGGAATTTATTTCTTGAGAGCGTCTCTAATTTCAGCAAGAAGAACTTCTTCGTTAGAAGGAGCTGGAGGCGCAGCTGGCGCTTCTTCTTCTTTCTTCTTCATGTTGTTATATCCTTTTACAACCATAAAGATCGCAAACGCAACAATGATGAACGTAATGATGGTATTAAGGAATGTACCGTAGTTAACGAAAACTTCAGTGATGTTTCCTTCGGCGTCAGTGTTCGCACCGATTAACATCTTAAGCTCGTTGAAGTCTACACCTCCAATTGCCTGACCAATTGGTGGCATGAGGATGTCGTTCACAAATGATTTGATGATGGCACCAAAGTATGTTGCCATGATAAGACCAACGGCCATGTCAAGCACGTTGCCTTTTGAAATAAACGCTTTAAATTCCTTTAGCATAACTATATGTTTTGATTATAGGTGGGTCAAAGAAAGCCAAAGCACTGGAAACTAGCACAAATTCTGTTGTTTTTTTTCAATACTATTTTCCACAAATCGGATAATTTCCCAATATGGGAATATAGGGCGCAAAAAAAGGGAGACACAAGCCTCCCTTTTTAGCATTGATATCAACGCTTATTTTTCGTCATTGACCTCTTCAAAGTCAACATCAGTTACTTCTTCATCAGCGGCTTCAGCGCTTCCGGCATCACCAGCGTCTCCTTGAGGAGCTCCATCTGCTTGGCCTTCTTGACTTGCAGCGTACATATCCTGACTTGCAGCTTGGAATGCCGTGTTCAGCTTATCCATAGAAGCGGTAATAGCTTCTAGGTTTTTGCTTTCATGGGCAGCTTTCAATTCAGTCAACGCCTCATCAATCGGAGCGCGCTTCTCAGCAGGAATTTTGTCGCCGTATTCTTTCAACTGCTTCTCAGTTTGAAAGATCATGCTGTCTGCTTTATTCACTGTTTCGATCTCCTCACGTACTTTTTTGTCAGCATCTGCATTCGCTTCAGCTTCTTTACGCATACGTTCGATTTCATCATCTGTCAATCCTGAAGATGCTTCAATTCTGATCGATTGTTCTTTGTTCGTAGCCTTATCAATTGCGCTCACTTTAATGATTCCGTTCGCATCAATGTCAAAAACAACCTCAATTTGAGGCACACCACGTGGTGCAGGTGGCAGTCCGTCTAAGTGGAACTTTCCGATGGTGCGGTTGTCAGCTGCTTGAGCACGTTCTCCTTGAAGAACGTGAATTTCAACAGATGGCTGGTTATCGCTAGCCGTAGAGAATGTTTCCGATTTCTTAGTTGGAATGGTCGTGTTTGCTTCAATCAACTTCGTGAAAACACCTCCCATCGTTTCGATACCTAGTGAAAGTGGAGTAACATCTAGAAGAAGTACATCTTTCACTTCACCTGTAAGAACACCTCCTTGGATAGCAGCACCAACGGCAACTACTTCGTCTGGGTTCACCCCTTTAGAAGGCTCTTTTCCGAAATATTTCTGAACAGCCTCTTGTACAGCAGGAATACGTGTAGACCCACCAACCAAGATTACTTCATCAATGTCAGACATAGACAACCCGGCAGCTTTCATTGCTGTTTCGCAAGGTTCAATAGAACGACGAACTAACGAATCAGCTAGTTGTTCAAATTTTGAACGTGACATAGAACGTACCAAGTGTTTTGGAATTCCATCCACTGGCATGATGTATGGCAAGTTGATTTCTGTAGAAGTAGTTGAAGAAAGCTCGATTTTCGCTTTTTCTGCTGCTTCTTTTAGACGTTGCAACGCCATTGGATCTTTCGTCAAATCCAATCCGCCATTTTCATTCTTAAATTCTTCAACGAGGTAATCAATGATCACTTGGTCAAAATCGTCACCTCCAAGGTGCGTGTCTCCATCTGTAGACAACACTTCGAAGACACCGTCTCCTAGTTCAAGGATAGATACATCGTGTGTTCCACCACCAAGGTCGAATACCACAATCTTCTGATCAACTGATTTCTTGTCCAATCCATAAGCCAAGGCCGCAGCAGTTGGCTCGTTGATAATACGTTTTACGGCAAGTCCAGCGATCTCTCCAGCTTCTTTCGTTGCTTGACGCTGTGCATCATTGAAGTAGGCCGGTACAGTAATTACTGCTTCGCTTACTTCCGTTCCGAGGTAATCCTCTGCCGTCTTTTTCATTTTTTGAAGAATGATGGCAGAAATCTCTTGTGGAGAATACATTCTATCATCAATCTTAACACGAGGAGTATTGTTGTCTCCTTTCTGAACATCATAAGGTACGCGACCTGCCTCTTTCGTGCATTCGTCGTAGCTGTTCCCCATGAATCGTTTAATTGAGAAAACCGTTTTTGTTGGGTTCGTGATCGCTTGACGTTTCGCCGGATCTCCAACTTTACGCTCGCCTCCTTCAACAAAAGCGACCATCGATGGTGTAGTTCTCTTTCCTTCGCTGTTGGTGATAACAACTGGTTCGTTACCTTCCATTACAGCAACACAAGAGTTAGTAGTACCGAGGTCAATTCCGATAATCTTGCTCATATTGTTGTTCGTTTTTTGCAATTTTTAATTCACCTCCACTATGTCAAATCGTGTGCCACCGCTTTTTCATGCCATGTTTATGCAATTTTGACAGTATACCGCTGACAAAGCAATTCTTTTTCAATACTCCGCATGACAAAATGACGATGACATGCCTAGGTTCAGTAAATTGCGGGCACCAATTGAAAGACCATGACGGAAGAGCAAGAGAAAATGAGCGTGTTGATTCAACTTGTTAAAGCAGACGGACTGTTAGCGCAAGAAGAACAGGAGCTTCTTTTAACGATCGCAAGCAAAGCGGGGATATCAGAAGAAGAACTCACAACAATTAGCGCCCAGAAACCAGGGAAAAAACGAAAGTTCTCTCCTTCAGATAAAATAAAGCTCTTCTATCAATCACTTCTTTTAGCAAATGCAGACGGTGAAATTTCTGATGAAGAAACCATGATGCTCCATGACTTAGGAACGTCACTTGGATTGGACATGTTCAAAGTGCAGATTCTTATTCAAAATGTGAAGGAAGAAGGAAAAACAGCGCTGAGCGAAGATGACCTTGAAAATGTACTTCAACTGTAATGATGGAATTTAAAGATCAACTCGGCAGAGTTATCAAACTAGCCGAAAGACCTACTAGAATTGTATCGGTAGTTCCCAGCCAAACAGAGCTGCTTTTTGACCTTGGACTTGATGAAGAAGTGGTTGGGTTGACGAAATTTTGTGTACACCCCAATGACAAATGGAAGAGCGTTCAACGCGTTGGAGGAACCAAGAAACTTCATTTCAACGTAATTGACGATCTCAAACCTGACCTAATTATAGCCAACAAAGAGGAAAATACACAAGAAGAAATTGAACGATTGGCCCAAAAGTACCCTGTTTGGATCTCTGATATTCGCAGCATTCCGGCCGCACTTGAGATGATCAAACAAGTTGGTGAGTTGGTCGGTAAAAGAGGACAAGCCATTCAGCTGGCTGATAAGATTCAACTTGAGTGGGATGGACTGAAGGACAAAGCAAAGGAAATCAAAGTAGCTTATGCTATTTGGAATGAACCATTGATGCTGGCCGGAAATGACACGTTCATTCATGAAGTACTAACTTGGATGGGGTTTGAAAATGTTGCGTTGAAGTTCAACGACCGCTATCCGTCAGCGTCTTCGTTGCAGCTGATTCAAGCTGAAGCCGAAATCGTCTTTTTATCAAGCGAGCCTTATCCATTTGATGAAAGCCATCAAAAACAATTTGTGCGAAAACTCCCGCAAATTGAACGTGGGTTTCCGCTGGTGGACGGGGAAATGTTTAGCTGGTACGGAAGTAGAATGTTACTTGCAACAGCTTACTTTAAGCGCCTGTTAATGGAATTAAGCCTCCGACGCTGATAACTCCTAAAAAGAACGTTTCACGACGAAAATATTTGGTGCAACTTTGTAGTTATAGTCTTACACCATGCGAACTAAGTCTCTCTTTATTTTACTGGCGATTGTCAGCTTCCTTTCTCCGTCCACTTTCGGACAGAAAGTAGGCGTAGTTCTCAGTGGAGGAGGTGCCAAAGGTGCTGCGCATATTGGCTTTCTGAAAGCGCTCGAAGAAAATGAAATTCCAATAGACTACATTGCAGGAAGTAGCATGGGCGCTGTCATTGGTGCCATGTATGCCTCCGGCCTAACGATTGAAGAAATTGAAGCGGTTGTTGTTTCGGATGAGTATAGAAGAATGGCCGAAGGCGAAATTGATGACGAGTTGCGCTACTTCTTCAAAGAGGATGATCCGAATGCCAGCATGGGGACCATCAAATTCAACAAAGGAAAGCTCACGACACCTACACTTCCGGTCAATTTGATCAACACTGCGCTACTCGACTTTAATTTGATGTTGGGCTTCAGCCAATCTTCGGCAGCGGCGAATTACAACTTTGACAGTCTGATGGTGCCTTTTCGATGTGTTGCAGCAGATATTCAACGAAAAGAACAAGTCATTTTCCGAAAAGGGCACCTCACTTCCGCGGTAAGAGCGTCAATGACTTTTCCCTTCTACTTGGAGCCGATTGAGTTGGACGGGGCCTTGCTTTTTGATGGAGGCCTTTACAACAATTTTCCCTCAGATGTCCTTTACAATGACTTCTTGCCAGATGTCATTCTAGGTTGCAACGTGAGTTCAAATGAAGATCCACCGAGGGCTGAAGACCCGCTGTCACAATTGAAAAGTATGGTGGTTTATGAAACAAATTTCGAATCGTTGTGTGACGAAATGTTGATTATTGAACCCGACATGGAGGTTGGAACCTTCGACTTCAAGAAAGTTCAAGGTGCCATCAATACGGGGTATTCCGCAACAGTTGCTCGAATGCAAGAAGTGCTGGATTTGACGGAGCGAAGGGTAGATGCCGATGAAATTGCTGCTAAGAGAACCGCCTTCAATCAACAGAAAAAGGAATTGGTGTTTGACGAAATCACCGTAAGCGGACTCGAAAAGTCTCAGAAGAATTATGTTCGACGGTTCATGCGCCGAAAGGCAGATACCTTAGGGGTAGACGATTTGAAGAAGAAGTATTTCCGCGTTTATTCAGACGATAAGATTAGAACGATTTTTCCGACGGCAACATACAAGGAGCGCACGGGCTTTTACAGCCTCAACATGAACATGAAGAAAGAGAAAGACGTCCTATTGTCCATTGGAGGAAACGTTTCTTCTCGTCCTTTGAACGTAGGATTCATTGATGTTCGATACAATGTATTTGGAAGGGTGAGCACCACGTTACTAGCGAATTCCTACTTTGGAAAGTTCTATGGATCGACTTTCGTAGCTGCCAGGTTTGACTTTCCCACCCGAATTCCATTGTCTGTTGAACCTTCTTTCACCCTCAATAGATGGGATTACTTCAGAAGTTTCGCCACATTTTTTGAAGAATCGCAGCCGTCCTTTATTGTCTCTACGGAACGTTTTGCAAGCCTGAAATTGAGATTTCCATCGGGGAATAAAGGAAGGGTAGATTTTATAGGAAGTGGCGGAAGGCTAGCTGATGACTACTACCAAACCGAATCATTCACAGCGGCAGACACAGCTGATAGAACGCGTTTCGACGCGCTTGTTTTCGATGCCATTTACGAACGAAATACCCTAAACCGAAAACTCTATTCGAACCGAGGAACGTATTTGAAATTTCGTTTCAAGCAAACAGGAGCCGACGAACAGACTATACCTGGATCGACTTCGTTGAATAGAGACACGGTTGATACCCAACGAAGTTGGTTCAATATAAAGCTGACCTACATGAATTACTTCTATAAGAAAGGACCGTTTACCGCAGGTTATTTGGCAGAAGGGGTGTATTCAAATCAACCTGTTTTTCAGAATGCCACGGCCTCGCAAATTGCCCTACCGGCATTTCAACCCATTCCAGAAAGTAAATCGTTCTTCTTGAATCAATTCAGGGCACAGAGTTATGCAGCCACGGGGCTGATGCTCGTGACCTCATTTACCGAGAACTTGGATTTGAGGTTCGAGGGGTATGCCTTTGCAGGTATCGGAAACAATGACTCAAACGAAGAGGGAATACCTTTTTTCGAATTCAATATTGAACCTGTATACCTTGGCTCAGGGGCACTTGTGTACCACTCACCAGTGGGCCCGCTAAGTCTTTCAGCGAACTATTACGATAAAAAAGAGGAGAAATGGAGTTTCATCTTTAACTTCGGTTACCTCTTGTTCAATAGATCAGTGAGACACAATTAAATTCTGAAGGGGGATTTTCTACCTTTGTCCAAATTTTTTTCCATGAATAAAGCGAAATTCGGAGTAATAGGTGCAGGCCATATTGGCAAACGTCATGCAGAAATGATTATGCGTAATGACGAAGCAGAGCTGATAGCTATTTGCGACAGAAGATCGAAAGAAACGTGTGCCGTTACTTGGGATGTTCCATTCTATGCTACGCCCGAAGAAATGATCGAAGCTCATCCAGAGATTGAAGTGATTAGTGTGTGCACACCAAATGGATTGCACGCAGAACACGCATTGGCTGCTTTGGAAAATAAAAAGCATGTGGTGATTGAGAAGCCAATGGCGCTTTCAAAAGCTGATTGCGAAAAGATTATTTACACCGCTTTGAATCGTTCTCGTTTCGTTTTCGGCGTAATGCAGAACCGCTATTCTCCTCCTTCGCAATGGATCAAAGAACTCGTGGATTCTGGCAAACTAGGTGAAATTTTCATGGTCCAAATCAACTGCTTTTGGAACCGTGATGACAATTACTACGGGAAGGTGCATTGGAAAGGAACGCATGACCTTGATGGCGGAACACTATTTACGCAGTTCTCGCACTTCATTGATATTATGTATTGGCTGTTTGGAGATATCGAAAATATCCAAGCGCGCTTCAAAGACTTTAGACACCAGCACAACACTGATTTCGAAGATTCTGGATTCATCAGTTTTGATTTTGTGAATGAAGGAATTGGTAGCATTTCTTTTTCAACAGCAGTTGATCAAAAGAACTACGAGTCTTCAATGACAATCGTAGCTGAAAATGGCACCGTTAAGATTGGTGGACAGTACATGAACGAAGTAGAGTATTGCTTGGTGAGAGACTATGAAATGCCAGAATTAGCGGAATCTAACCCGGCCAACGATTATGGGAGCTACAAAGGGTCTGCTGCCAATCATAACTACGTCATCCAAAATGTTATTGATGCGCTTCATGGGAATAAGGAAATCACAACGAACGCGCTTGAGGGCTTGAAAGTTGTTGATATCATCGAACGTATATACGCTTCTGGAGAACGCATTGTGAAAGTGAGAGAGGAGAGCGAAGAAAGTTCAGTTTCTTAACGCGTGTTGAAGGGCCTTCTAGCTTCAGACTTCATTAAAAATGTTGTGACCTTGATGACAGGGACAGCGTTAGGACAAGTTATTGCCCTAGTATTGTCGCTTGTTGTTACCCGGTTCTACACCCCAGAAATGTTCGCAAGCCTTGAACATTTCGCAATGATCTTGGGAATTCTTGGCGTGGTTGCAGGCGGTAAGTATGAACCAGCTATCATGCTTCCAGAGAAAAGCACTTCGGCACTGAATGTTTTCGCATTGAGCCTTAGAATTGGGCTGGTTGTAAGTTTAGTTGCCTTCGTCATTACTTTATTCTTTAACCATCAAATAGCCAACGCACTGGGCAATCCAGAATTAGCCAATGTGCTATTTCTTGTTGGACCGGCAACGTTTCTGTTTGTTTTCACTACCGGATGTACCTACTGGTTCGGAAGAAAGAAGAAGTACAAACCCGTTGCTTCAAGCAAGACCCTGTTCTCTGCAGTCAGTGAACCTTCCAAAATTGGTTTTGGTGCCATCGGTTTCAAGCCTGGAGGACTCGTTTGGGGTGTGTTTTTGGGGCATGTTTTCACCGCATTCTATTTGTGGATAGCCTTTGTGAGGGACATGAAAAAAGGGTTCTCTGGTGTGACGAAAACAGGGATTAGATCAGTTGCTGAGAAGTACAAAGATTATCCAAAATTCAGCATCGCAGGCAGCTTGCTCAATCGCACTGCTCAATGGTTGCACATCGCTTTATTCGGAATTCTCTACGAAGAGAAAGGACTAATTGCCGTAGGGGTGTTAGGTTTGTGCAGACGAATTCTGATGACACCGCTGAACGTACTTTCTACCTCGTTTTCCCAAGTGTATTTTCAGCGCATAACGGAGTTGAAAGACAACCAAGTTCTTCGCACTTATTACATTCGGTCACTGCTACGTTTCGCACTGATAGGTGCCGTTATGATTGGCGCTGTATGGATGATACCGGAAGGCACCATGACGTTCGTTTTCGGGGAAGGGTGGGAGCCTGTTTTACCATTTCTCCACATCTTGGTATTCTGGTTTGCTGCTAATTTCACCGTTAGTTCGTTGGGTTTTATTTTACACCGAGTTCAAAAGCAACGAGCTATGTTGAAGCTAGATGCTGTTCATTTCATACTAGTGTTGGTAGCACTTTTAGGAGCCTACCAATTGGGAATGGATGAACTTGGAGCGCTCCGTGCGTTTGTTTTAGCGAAAGTCATTTACTTTGCCATAAATATTATAGTGACCCTCCAGTTGCTCAAGAAAAATGCCGTTTCAGCATGAAAGAATTGAAAGTTGCCAACCTGGTTTTGAATAACTTCACCAATGACAATAGGGTGTACAAGACGGCAAAGTCGCTAACTGATTTTGGCTACACAGTCACCATTATAGCCTTGTTGAAGGGAGATGTCAAAGCCAAAGATGAGATTGATGGCATTCCGATTGAGCGAATTGAACTAAAGACCATGCGCTTGCCAGAAGGAACGCTTTGGGGGGCTATCAAGTACCTTGAAATTATCTGGAAGATGGTTTGGAGGTACCGCAAGTATGACATTTGGCACTGCAACGACTTTGAGATCTTTTTCATGGGGGTCTTAGCGAAGATGACAAGGCCAAAATTGAAGCTCGTCTACGACAGTCATGAATATCAATCTGAACGCTACGGTAAAGCCGGAATAGAGAAGAAATTCATTTCTAGAATGGAGAAGTGGACCATTCATAAGGCGGAAGCATTTATTACAGTGTCTGCTGGGATTGCTGAAGAATACAAAAGACGTTTCGGCGTGAAATCTCCTTACCTAGTCTATAACTCTCCACACCTGACAGAGGTGACAAAGTCAGATATTCTGCGTGACAAATTTGGGATAGGCAAGGAAGTGAAAATTTTCTTGTACCAAGGAGGCCTTGCAGTAAGTCGTGGAATGGAACTTTTGCTGGAGACTTTTGAAAAAATGAACGACCCATCCATCCATTTGGTGATGATGGGAAGTGGAACGTTCCAACCATTAGTTGAGGAAGTTGCAGCAAGAAGCAGCGTTGTTCACTTTCACTCATCTGTGCCGTACCACGACCTCATCCAATACACAGCGAGTGTTGACGTAGGTATCATTTCTACACAAAACCTGTGCTTGAACAATTGGTTTTGTATGCCCAACAAACTCTTCGAATACATTCAGGCAGAGATACCTGTTCTAACCAATAATCTTCATGATTGCAGACAAGTAGTCAAAGAATGGGAAATAGGGGAGGTCATTCCTGAATACAACGCTGAAGACCTTGAGCGTTCCGTAAGAGCCATGGCGAAAAAAGACCTGTCGATTTACCAAGAGGGATTGAAGAAAGCCAAGAAGAACTTCCAATGGAACACAGAGGAAAAGAAGTTGGAAGAGATTTACGCCAACGTGGCTAAACAATTCTAAGGAAACTACGGATGTCAGATTTTTCAGTTGTACGCAGTTCATCATGTCAAGAAGATTTTGACCGGCTGTCTGCTGCGCACGGCGGTGTTTTCTTCAATAAGGATGTGCTGCGATGTTCTGGAGAACGTGTTGAGCAGTTTGTTATTTGCGACGCGCAGGGAAAATGCATTGGTGGATTCAACCTACAAGTGATCAAACTAAAAGGAATTCCCGCTGTAACAGCGCCCAAATTTCATCCACACTGTGGATTGTTCGTCCTGCCATTTGAAGGAACCCTGTCTACTGTACAAGGCAAGATGAAGAAGGTCCTTTCGGTAGTCGCCGATTGCCTTGATGCGCGACCTGAGAAGATTGTATCAGTTCCTTTTCCGCCAGAGATTGAAGACATGCAGCCGTTTATTTGGTCTGGTTTTAAGACAAATGTCAAATATACCTACCAACTGAAAATCGATGAGCAGGCGTCGCCAATGGAGATGTTTAGTTCGAAGACGAGGAATTCAATTTCGAAAGGATTAAAATCGGGGTTGACATTTCAATTAAACCCGAAAGATGTTACTGAGGTCGTGGATTTATTGAATGCGAATGCGAAAGAGCAGGGCTTCAGCTATGAGCAAGAAGTAATGAGCAAGTTGGTAGATCAAGCGATGACGTCAAACGGAGGTGTTGGTGTAGCGATGCATGAAAACCGGATGGTAGCTTGCGCTGTTACGCTGGCTGATGCAAAGCAAGCTTATTATTTTTTCGGGGGAGTAGATCGGAATTCATCGGTTCAAGGAGCGCTTGGTGTAGCACTCAACGAATTGATGAACTTGTACCGAAAGAAAGGATTGGCTGTGTTTGACTTTGAAGGAAGCATGATCCCATCGGTTGAGAATTTCTTCAGAGGATTTGGAGGAAAACAAGTTCCATACTTCATGGTGACGAAAGCTCCATTTGTATTATCCACTCTGTTGAGAATGAAAGGGAAATCCGAGTTTTAAACCCGAATCCCCATCACTAGAATATCGTCTATTTGTTCATTCGTGCCTTTCCAATCTTGAAGAGCACTTTTGATGGCCATTTCCTGTTCATACATCGTTAGGTCATGGTTGTCTAGTAACAACTGAGCGAAACGCTTGCGCATGAATTTCTTCTTTTTCGGTCCACCAAATTGATCAAAATATCCATCTGATGACATGTAAAAGGTGTCACCTGGTTTGAACGGAAGCGTTTGCTGTTTGAACTCTTTCTGAGCCATTTTGAACGTTCCGCCTAACGAATAACGATCGCCTCGAACTTGCTCCAATTCGCCATCACTAATTGTAAAAAGCGTTTGGAAGGCGCCCGCAAATTCGACGGTATTGGTGTCGTAGTTGAATTTACAAAGGGCAATATCCATCCCTGTAGAAATAAGCGTGTCAGAGTGGTGCTGTTTTAACTCGCGAATCACATATTCATCAATGGATTGGAGCACTTCAGCCGGACCATCAAGTTGGTGCTCGATGATGGCTTGATTGAGCATCTTAGAAGAAATCATACTCATCAATGCACCTGGAACACCGTGTCCCGTGCAATCAACACAAGCCACCCAACGCGTATTTTCATTCGAGTGGAACCAATAAAAATCACCACTCACAATATCTTTCGGCCTCATGTAAACAAAGGCGTCTTCAAATGCATTGGCAATGCTGCTGTGCGAAGGCAACAAAAGTTGTTGAATACGCTTCGCCGCAATAATGCTATCTGTCATCTGAATGTAATTGTCCCGCATCACTTGGTTGATGCGTTCTCTTTCAGCCGCTTGCCCACGGAGCTTTTCGTTCAGAGTAGACAACTCAAGCATACGCTGTGCAACGGTGTCTTCAAGTCTTTCAGCCACTTTCAAGGCTCTTTCTTCCGACCTTTTGATCTTGGTGTCGTCACTAAAACTTACGGTGAAGAATTGCGGTTTTGAAGGATCATAAACAGTCTTGATGCGTAGTTCTAGCCTTGAGCCTTTGAACGTTTTGGTTGAAAAGCAAAACTCAGAACTGGTAACGCCGTGCGTAAATGATTCTAAACACTTGAGAACATGTCTATAAAATGATGCGGGGAAAAGCAAGTGAAAATCGGTAACGAGTTGCCCTCTACTTCCAGCTTCGAATAGTTTCAGGGATTCTTCATTCACTGCAGTTGGAACAAAAGAATCTAACGCATTGCGCAATCTTGATATGCGCTCTTTGTTGCTGATGTTTCGTTCCAGCAATTTGGTGAGATCTTCACCCGTAGACATTTCAAGAATGGCTACTCCAGCATGATCAAAGATGGATTTATAACGAAGTTCGCTGACGAATAATTCTCGTTCAACCTTTTTGCGTTGGTCTTCGCTTAATTTTCGTTGGATAGCTTTTTGGATAGCAATGTCAAGGCGAAGCATTGACGACTTAATAATATAGTCGTCAATTCCTTCCTTGATACATTCTATAGCTGTTTCTTCAGTGAGTTCTCCGGTTACAATGATGAAGGGAACTTCAAGTCCCAATTTCTTCACTGTAACGAACGCTTCCATTCCAGTATATTGAGGAAGAGAATAGTCGGATAAAACAACATCTGGGATGTTGACTTTGAAGTAATTTTCAAATTCCTCCTTGTCTGATACGTGGTCTACATTCCAATTGGGATGTGATCGTTTCAGTTGGGATTGAACCAGTTGCGCATCCAATGGGTAGTCTTCTAAGAGGAGTACCCTGATGTCGTCTGGAGATGGGTTTGTTTCAGTTGTTAGCTTATTCACGATTGCTTAAAATTGCTATAGCTAAATTACTGCAAGGGTTTCATCGCCGTTGAACGACACTGGACGACATGAGTGTAGTAATTCAACACCCATGCCTTAGGTGTATTCCTACACGGTAGGAATTAGGTTATGAAGTAGGATGAATTTAATGATGTCTGAATTGTTATCCATATTCAGTTTCGTCAAAATTCTACTACGGTAGGTTGAAATAGTTTTAGCACTCAAACTCAATTGACTTGCAATTTGATTGTTTGCTTTTCCTTCCCCAATGGCCAAGAAGACTTCATACTCCCTATCTGAAAGCGTCAAGTGTGGTAACTCTTGGTTCTTGTTGTTCATTTCACGATACAACAACTTGGTGATTTGAGGGCTCAGATACTCGCCGCCATTTTGAATGGTGCGAATTGCTTCGATCAAAACCTCTGGAGCAGAATCCTTGTGCAAATAACCCGACGCACCCGCTTTCAACATACGAATCGCAAATTGATCTTCTGGGTACATACTTAAAACAAGAACTTTGATATCTGGATAGAAAATCTTGACTTGTTTAAGTACTTCTAGTCCACTTCTTCCAGGAAGTGATACATCCAATACAATGATGTCTGGTTCCGTCTTACGAAGGCGTTGTAACAATTCTTCTCCACTAGCGATATCATCTGCAATGATATGAATGTCAGGGAAGTTAGCGATGATTTTACTTAACCCTTCTCTTACGATCTTGTGATCGTCACAAATAACGACGTTTATCATGTCTGATAAGTTTTGGTTGATTTCTGAACCAAATCTAAGTTGACAATTTTCGTTTCGCTATAGGATGCAATCTTTAGAGGAAGTAGGACGAATCCTACAAGCTATGTTGCTTGAGGAGCAAGGTCATGTAGCATGATGTATTTAACAAGGTCTGAATTGTTGTCTAGTTGCATTTTCTCAAGTATCCGAGTTCGGTAAGTCGAAATCGTTTTAACACTAAGAGAAAGCTGAACCGCTATTTCAGAAATAGTCTTCCCTTCACCTATATATAAGAGTACCTCGTATTCCCTGTCAGAAAGTGTCTTATGGGGCAGTACCTTATTCTCATTGTTCATTTCCATGAACAGAAGTTGCGTAATCTTTGGGCTGAGGAATTCACTTCCTCTTGAAATGGTACGAAGTGCTACTACGAGAAGATTGGGCTCAGAGTCTTTATGTAAGTATCCGGAAGCTCCAGCCTTCAGCATACGAATGGCAAATTGATCTTCAGGGTACATACTCAATACAAGAATTTTAATCTTAGGGTTAAGAAGTTTGATTTGTTTGAGCACTTCTAGCCCGCTTCTACCAGGGAGAGAAACGTCAAGGATAATTATTTGTGGCTTGAGTGTCTTAAGTTCAGAAAAAAGCGCTTCACCGCTTTCAACGTCAGATATTACTTCGAAGTCATTGAACGCATTGATGATTTGCTTCAATCCTTCACGAACGATTTTATGGTCGTCACAGATGATAACTCTAGTCATGTGGCACGAGTTGATAATTAGCTTTCAGTTACAATTCTTCAACAAGGAAAGAGAGAGAGATGGTCGTTCCTTGTTCGGGTGCGCCGTGCATTTCAAACACGCCATTCCATTTTTTTATGCGTTCCCGCATTCCAAATAGACCAAGACTTTTGGATTTCATTGCTTTTTCAATGTCAAATCCAACCCCGTTGTCTTTGATAATCAAATTAAGAAAGTTTCCCGACCTTTCAAAGTTTACCCAAGCTTCAGATGCTTGTGCATGCCTATTTATATTCGTTAAAGCTTCTTGAGTCATTCGATAAATGGCAGTGCTGAAATCTTTATCAAATTTCATGTCGCCAATGTCCGTTTTCAAGTGACAAACTACTTCATGATTTTCGTTGTAGTTTTCGATGTGCCACTCCAATGCTGGTACGAGGCCAATGTCGTCAAGTACTACAGGGCGAAGTTCGTGCGCAATTCTACGAACGGTCTTGATGGTTTGTGTGGTGAGATCAACCAAATAGTCGATTTTCTCCAGCACTCCTTCAAAGTTGATATCCGAAGCATCTTCTTTGGATAGTTCCTGTCGAATCCAAAACAAGCCCAATTTGTTTCCGGTCAACTCTTGTCCAAGTTGATCGTGTATTTCCATGGCTATTTTTTTCTTCTCCTCATCTCTGATATCTTCTAAGTACTGGGTGAGGTGATGAAGTTTTTCGTTGAGTTCTTTCAACGCTATTTCCGCCTTAACGCGCTCGGTGATCTGGGTAGGAATAAAAACCACACAATCTACTTCACCATTTTTCAGTACTGGTGCAAGTTTGCAAAAGTACCATTTGGATTCAGGGTCTTTCGGGTTACCTTTGATGTCAAAGTCGAATGCTTCCCCCGTTTCATAACAGTTTTCAAGCGCTTTTGTGATGATTGATCCATTTTCTTCGTTCACAAGCGAAAGAATAGAGCTACCAATCAATTGCGCTCGTGGTAGACCGTCAATGTCTCTGTTCACATAAAGGATTTCTCCCTTCTTATCTAATTTGTAGATACTGTCTGGTGCATGTTCTGCAAGCGCTTTGAAATTGGCTTCACTTTCTTCTAGGTCTGCAATGGCCTTTGCTCTTTCAATTACATTTGTCTTGGCAGTAAGTGCGTTCGTTATAGCGCTTGGCAATCTGCGAAGGCTGTCTTTCAGTACGTAGTCATCTGCTCCAGCCTTAATGCATGCCACGGCCGTTTCTTCATTGAGCGATCCCGTGCAAATGATAAAGGGGATGAATTCGCTAGAAGCACGAACGAAATTCAACGCTTCCATTCCGGTGAATTGTGGCAATGAATAATCGCTGATTACAAAGTGAGGCTTGAAGTCAACAAATGCTTTCTTGAATGATTCACCATCGCTAACATGTTGAACATCCAATTCCAATTCAGTCTTTCGCAACTGCAGTTTAATAAGCTCTGCGTCAGACGGGAAATCTTCAAGTAAAAGCAACCGAACCGGGCTATGGGGCTCGTTGATGTGGAAATAGTCGCTAGCGTAATCAATGGGAGAGGTCATACTGCGGAAGTTTCTTAGTTCAAGGTTTTATTGATAGTGGTCCAGTACCGCACGGCTTCGGTGATGGCATTCGCGTGCATGCTGTATTCAATAGGCTTAACAATGTAGCTGTTCGCACCAAATTCGTAGGCCGTAGCGATGTCGCTTTCTACAGCCGAACTTGTTAGAATAACAATTGGAACGGTTCTCCATTTATCATGGGAGCGAAAAGACTTCAATACTTCAAACCCGTTCACTTTCGGCATTTTCAAGTCGAGCAGAATGAGTTTCAACGAAGTTGAAAGCTGTTGCTGTGAAATTTCACTAGATGGGTCGAGAATCTCCAACGCTTTGGCGCCGTCATTCAGAATTAAGATATTCAAATCCAATCCACCCTTTTTGAGCGCAAGCGTAGTCAGTTCCGCGTCATTGGCGTTATCTTCAATGAGCAGAACATCTATTTTTTTTTCCATTTCCAGATGATATAAGGTGAAGTTATGATTTCATTGGACACAAAAAAAGGGGCGTGAACCCCTTTTTTAACTATTTCGTTTTGAAACTATCCTACAATCATTCTGTAAGTAACGTTGAATTCTTTGTCTTCACCAAACATTGGTGCTCCCAATTCGAGCCATTCCTTGGCTTTGTCACGATCACCTGTTTCATCAAGTGTTTCTGCAGTAATGATGATTGACCGCTTAAGCAGTTCCTTTTGTTCATCTTGAAGCGAATCAAAATCACGTTCGCCTAAAATTCTTCGTGCTTCTTCCCAAGAAAGACTAGCGTCTTTTTTAGAGCGCATCATGTGCTCGCTGTACCCTTTCATCATCCACGCTCCAGGGTCTTCGCTATCAATATTGGTCATATACTTGTACATACCTTTCGCTCGTGTGTACTTCTCATTTCCAATTTCCAACTCTGCAGATTCCATGATGGCAGCGCGTACTTCGCTCATGTACTCGGTGAACTCGGCTACGAATTCATCTTTCTTGTCTTTTTTACGGTGCTTCACCAAGTACTTAATAGAGTTCTTAAACGCCTTTGGGTATTTGGTTTTTACCGTTTCATTGTCTCCTTGAGAAATTCGAAAGTAGGCCATGCTCGCATAAATGTATGGAAGCGGCTCTTTCGATGTTTTCTCACTTTCAATGTATCTCATCGACTTCTGGAGACAACGTTCGTATTTTTCATCCACGATTAATTCAAGCAAATCATGGTAATCTCCTTGAGCTTGTGTGAATAGGGATGCCCCTAGAATTAATGCAAATAGTAGTGTCTTCTTCATATCAGTGTTATAGAATATCATCGAGTGATATACAAACTTGATGCCTAAAATACTTTGAATCTGTGGCAACTCAAAAATCCTAGGTTACTTTTGCCCTAATTCCATGAAAAAGAAATCCACTTCCACGTCGTTAAAAAAAGGAAAAGACTGGTTCGCCTCCAATAATTGGAAGCCCTTTCCTTTCCAAGAATCTGCTTGGCGAGCTTACCTCGAAGGCAAAGATGGAATTATAAATGCGCCAACCGGAAGTGGTAAGACGTATTCGCTCCTCATGCCAATTGTGCTAGAAGGACTTGAAAGTAATACCACCAAAGGCCTTCAAGCGATTTGGATAACTCCCATTCGCGCATTGGCCAAAGAAATCCATATTTCAGCAACACGACTTATTGAAGGGTTAGGACTTGATTGGGAGGTGGGTATTCGAACAGGAGACACGAGCCAGGCAGAAAGACAGAAGCAAAAAAGAAAAGTCCCTCAAATTTTGATCACTACTCCTGAGAGCCTCCATATTCTCATGGCTTCCAAAGGGTATCAGGGTGTCTTCAAAGATCTGAAGGCTTTGGTGGCAGATGAATGGCATGACCTGCTTGGTAGCAAACGAGGCGTACAATTGGAGTTGGCGCTGTCTCGATTGGGGACCATTTCTCCGATGATGCGTATTTGGGGAATTTCTGCTACCATAGGAAATTTGGGAATCGCAATGGACGTGCTTCTTGGCACATCAAGAGTTGAAAATGGGGTGCTTATTAAATCCGGGATTCGGAAAAAGCTGAATGTCGAATGCTTGATGCCTGAAGAAATCGAAAAAATGCCATGGTCAGGACACATTGGGACAAAACTCATCGATCAGGTTGAAAAGATCTTTAGCAAACACGGCTCAACAATTGTCTTTACCAATACACGTGCTCAGTGTGAAATTTGGTATCACGCGCTACTCGAAAAGTATCCAGAACTGGCCGGACAAATGGCCATGCACCACAGTGCTGTTTCAAAAGAGCTTCGGTATTGGGTGGAAGATGCGCTGTACGAAGGAAAGTTGAAAGCCGTTATTTGTACGTCTTCATTGGATTTGGGAGTGGATTTTCGCCCTGTAGAGGCCATTATTCAAGTTGGAGGACCGAAAGGTGTAGCGCGTTTTGTGCAACGAGCAGGACGAAGTGGGCACCAGCCTGGAGCACAAAGCAAAATTTACTTCCTTCCAACACATTCCCTAGAACTCATAGAGTCTGCTGCACTTCGAACTGCGATCAAAGAAGAATACCTCGAAGACCGAATTCCATACATCAGGTCTTTTGACACCTTGGTGCAATACCTCACAACGTTAGCGGTTTCAGACGGATTCAATCGGGAAGAAATTAGACTAGAAGTAGAAAAGACATTTTGTTTTCAAGGAATAACAGAACAAGAATGGAAGTGGTGTTTGCAGTTTATTACCACTGGAGGAGCTTCGTTATCTGCCTATGACGAATACAAAAAGGTAGTGGCAGATGAAGGCCTTTATAAAATCGCAAACAACCGAATCGCACGAAGGCATCGCATGTCAATCGGTACCATTGTAGGCGACACCATGATGGCCGTGAAGTACAAAAGAGGTTCAACTATTGGGCATGTTGAAGAAAGCTTTGGAGCTAGCCTGAGACCGAATGACGTCTTCTGGTTTGCCGGAAGGGGATTGGAACTTATTCGGATCAAGGAGAATACACTTGAAGTCCAAAATTCGAAAAAGACAACTGGGAAAATTCCAGCGTGGCAAGGCGGAAGAATGCCTTTCTCATCTAAAATGTCTGATATGCTCCGACGAAAGATATCGGACTATACCAAAGGGATTATTGAAGACCCTGAGATGAAAAAAATCAAGCCACTGTTAGACTTGCAATCATACCGTTCCCATGTCCCAAAAGAAGATGAATTTCTTGTCGAACAAGTGAAAACGAAAGACGGATACCACGTTTTTATGTATCCTTTTGAAGGACGTTTGGTTCATGAAGGACTTGCCTCGCTTGTTGCATACAGAATTAGCTTACTCAGGCCAATATCATTCAGTCTTGCCTTCAACGATTATGGCTTCGAATTAATGTCCGATCAACCAATTGATCTTGAAGAGGCCTTTGATAATGAGGTTTTAACCGTTGAACACTTAATGGATGACCTGGAAGCGTCAGTAAATTCTGCAGAGCTGGCGCGAAGGAAATTCAGAGACATTGCGGTGATTTCTGGGTTGGTATTCCAAGGATTTCCGGGGAATCAGGTCAAAGACAGGCACCTTCAATCCAGCTCTTCTTTGGTGTTTGATGTCTTTGAAGACTATGATTCCGAGAACTTATTGCTTCGTCAAGCTTACGATGAAATGATCGATCATCAGTTGGAATTTGAGCGTTTTCAGCTGGCCCTTAGTAGAATAGCTCGGCAGAAATTAGTCATTACCTATCCTGAGAAACCAACTCCTTTCGCATTTCCTATTATGGCAGATCGCTTGAGACAAAAACTCACATCTGAGACAATCGGAGATCGAATTCAGAAAATGTCGCTTGAGTTCGGTCAATAGAAATGTGATATGTGGACGGATTTGGTGAATAATGGTTCGCTTTACAGCAATCAAAATGGTATTTTCGCTGTTCTGTAAACCGAAGTACGTGCAAAAGATATTCAAATCTCTACTCCTTCTTTGTTTCCTATGTGTAGCAGGAGGAGTCTCAGCCCAGGCCATCATCAAAGGATTTGTGAAAGACAAGTCCAATGGAGAACCTGTTATGTTCGCCAACGTTTTTCTGAAAGATACCCAATATGGAATCACAACTGATGTCACCGGGTATTACTCATTAACCCAGATTCCTGCAGGAACCTACACGTTAGTCGTGAAGAACATCGAGTACCAAGAAACTTCCATTGAAATAACTGTAGAGAAAGGAAAGGTTTACAACCGTAGTTTTCAAGTTGAACCGAGTGTTGTAGAGCTCGAAGGGGCAGAAATTCGTGCAAGCAAAGGGGAACAGGAAACGGAAGTTCGAACAGGTGTTGAAACCATTCGTCCGGCTGATTTGAAACGTGTTCCTTCATTTGGTGGACAAGCAGATATTGTACAAGTATTGCAGGTGCTCCCTGGATTCGTTTCCACAGGAGACCAAGGAGGTCAACTCTACATTCGTGGAGGTAGTCCCGTTCAGAACAAAGTGTTACTAGATGGAATGATCGTTTACAACGCCTTCCACAGTATTGGGTTGTTTTCTGTTTTTGATTCTGATATCATTGCCAACGCAGACGTTTATTCTGGAGGTTTCTCAGGAGAATTTGGTGGACGTGTAAGTTCAGTCATGGACATCACTACCCGTGACGGAAACAAAAAGCGTGTTTCTGGAAAAATAGGCGCCAGTCCATTTGGTGGGAAAATAATGGTTGAAGGACCATTGAAGAAACTTCAAGATAACGGAAGTGGAATCAGCTACGTATTCAGTGCCAAAAGGTCATACTTGGAAGAGAGTTCTAAGATTTTCTACAGCTACATTGATGAAGATGGTCTGCCTTTCAACTTTACAGATTTGTATGGTAAAGTATCTTTTGCTGGAGGAAGTGGAAGTAAATTGAACATCTACGGATTTAGTTTCAATGACGATGTCCGCTACCAAGCACTCTCAGATCTTAGCTGGTCCAATACAGGTGGAGGTGGAAACTTCGTGGTAGTGCCTTCAGGTTCACCAGTACTCATTAGCGGTAACTTCGCTGTATCGAATTACGAAGTGACTTTGAAAGAAGACGATGTTGATAGAGAACGAAAAAGCTCAATCAATGGGTTCAACTTCGGATTGGATTTCAAGTACATCCTTGGTGATGATGATATCAAGTATGGAGTAGAAGTAGTTGGGTTGACAACAGATTTTATCACTTTCAACCCACTTGGAGTGGAGGTTTCTCAAAAGCAAAACACCACTGAACTCGGCTTCTACGCGAAGTACAAAAAATCAGCCGGGAAATGGTTGATTAACCCAAGTATGCGTATTCAGTATTACGCCTCAGTTGGTAAAACACGGGTAGAACCAAGAATCGGATTGAAGTACAAAGCATCGAGAAGACTTCGATTCAAAGCTTCTGCTGGACTTTATTCTCAGAACCTTATTTCAGCGAACAGTGACAGAGATGTGGTGAACTTGTTCTACGGTTTCTTGACCGGCCCAGAAAACCTTCAGGATGAATTGGTTCTTCCAAACGGGGAAACTAGAGACGTTGAAAATGCCTTGCAACTTGCACGTCACGTAGTAGCAGGAATCGAATTCGACTTGACTGATAAGATTAATATCAACCTTGAAGGGTATGTGAAAGATTTTAACCAGTTGACTGGAATCAACAGAAATAAATTGTTTGAAGATTCTCCGGAAAATGCTGATGTTCCTGATGTATTGAAAAAGGATTTCATTGTGGAAACAGGAATTGCGCGAGGTGCAGACGTCGTGATTAAGTTCGAAGAGAAAAACCGCTCAGTATGGTTGGTCTACGGAATTGCAGATGTTGACAGATGGGACGGATTCCGCTGGTATGATCCTGTTTTTGACAGAAGACACAATGTGAACTTTGTAGCATCTCAATCCTTTGGTAAAAAGAAAACGTGGGAAGCAAGTTTGCGCTGGAATCTCGGTTCAGGGTTGCCTTTTACCCAGACTCAAGGGTATTATCAAGCACCAGGACTTGACGGAAACATTTCGAGTGATTACGTAATCACCAACAGCAATGAATTAGGAATTACCTATGCTGGATTGAATGAAGGACGTCTTCCATATTACCACAGGCTTGACATCAACTTGAGAAAAACGTTGAAAATGTCTGGAAACAAAAGCCTCGAGTTTAACCTAGGAGCAACCAACGTATATAGCCGAGCAAACATCTTCTATGTAGACCGTGTGACGGGATCTCGTGTAGATCAATTGCCTTTCCTACCTAGTTTGGGAATGGACTTCCGTTTCTAATTGGAAGAAAATGATATTCTGAAAAGGCCGAGCGATTGTTCGGCCTTTTTTATTTCAAGAATACCAGAATAACCTCAAAATTTCCAACACGCGGTTCAACATTAAGTAACAACTTTTGTTCCTTGAAGAGATGTCAAAGAAACTGACCATAGCACTGTGTATGTTATTCATGATGCCAATTAACATGTTGGCCCAGGAAGATCGTTTCTGGTATTTCGGAGTGAACGGTGTAGGGATTGATTTTGGCTCGTGTGAACCGCAACTGGTAGAAGGCGCCATCGATGGGTTCGAAGGGGCGTTAACCGTAAGCGACGAAGAAGGAAACCTGCTTTTCTATAGCAACAGTGATTACATCTGGAACGCCAACCATCAAATTATGCAAGGTGGTGAGGTCAACGGTTTTGCCTATGACCCATTTTTTAATCCAGGTTTTCTATCCACAAACACACAATTGGCACTTGCTCAAAACCCAACAAACCCTGATTTATACTACCTGTTCACCGTTGACGCCCAAAATGGTGGCTCCAACCCATGCATGTATACAACGGTAGATATGTCCCTTGATGGTGGACTTGGAGCTGTTACAGAGCAAGTGGAACTTCCTGTTGATAATGTTGAAGAACGAATTTGTACGGTTCCCAAGGAAGATGGAAGTGGAATGTGGGTGATTACGCACGAATACCTCAATGATAAATTCTTGGCGTTTGAAGTCACGGGTGCCGGAGTGAACACTGTTCCGGTTGTATCCGAAGTAGGAGATGTTCATGAGGTCTATCCGAATAACTTGAATGCGCGTGGTGAAATGAGAGCCAATCTGGAAGGAAACCGCTTGGCGTTGGTGCAAGACCAGATGGGAGGATTGATAGAGCTTTTTGATTTCGATCAGAATACGGGAAGTGTTTCCAATCCAATTGAAGTGGGTGTGATTGACCATGGTTTCGGAATTAATTTTTCACCGAATAGCCAAGTTCTTTATGTGTCAACGTGGGTGAATTTTGACCCAGTTGATAACAGATTGGTCCAATTTGATATTTCATCCAATGACCCTGTAATCATCCAAAATTCAGAAGTGGAATTGGCGACCTCTTCTATTTTTGAAAGCTTCGGATCCATCCGGAATGCTCCTGATGAAAACATGTACGTTGCACGCCCCAATGACTTCTACAGCATCATAGAAAACCCAAACACGGTTGGTTTGGGATGCTCATTTATAGACAATGGGATTTTCGTTGGAACGAATGAAGGAAGTTGGGGACTGAACAATCTGTGGGAAATAGAAGCACAACCATTGCAAACAGTGGAGCTTGATTTAGGGGAAGATATTACTTCGTGCACACCCATAGAAATAGGAGCTACTGTGGACGATGGAGAGAATTACAGCTGGAACACCTCCGAAGAGACCCCGTTCATAACGGTAGAAGAGAGTGGCGTTTACTCGCTTACGGTGGATATCGGTCCTTGTACCGACACCGATGAAATTGAGGTTGAAATTGGTCTCTTATCATTGGACCTGGGAGAAGACATATCCGCTTGTGAAGGCGATGAGGTTGTGCTTGAAGTCCCCGGAGAAAACACTGATGTGGAATGGGGGAGTGGCGAAACGGAAAACACATTATCAGTCACTTCGTCTGGAACCTATTCGGTGTTCATTACACAAGGTGATTGCGAAGCAGAAGATTCCATTGAGGTAACGTTTGTTGAAAGTCCCTCAGCTGTATTAGGCAATGATACGACGTCATGCGAATCAGTTACGTTGACACTTGATTTGAACGAAGGCGAAACGATCCTTTGGAATACAAATGAATCAACAGCAAGTATTGAGGTTTCTGAGACGGGAGTTTACAACGCAACGGTCAGCATAGGTACCTGCTCGGCAACAGATGAAATTTCAATTGAGATTCTTGAGACTCCTGCGACACCTTCCACCTTCATTGCAGAGTTCTGCGACGACACCACTATTCTCCTTGAGAAGCCCACAGGCTGGAATCATTGGTTGCTGTTGAATGATTCACTTCCAGAATCAGTTGATTTCAGCCTAGGGTTTTATGAAGTTATGCTGGAAGATGAATGCACAACTGCAGTTTGGGAATTGCAGTTGAACGCCATTGATTGTGATTGTCCTGTCTACTTCCCAAATGCCTTCACACCAAACTTGGACGGCCGAAATGAGGTCTTTTCAGCGGTGAAGGCGTGCGATGAAATGGAAATAGTTATTTCTATTTTCAACCGCTGGGGAGAAGAGATTTATACATCAGAATCTGCGTTGACCAGTGGCTGGACCGGAAATGTAAATGGTGGAACGTATTACGCCCCAGCAGGAATCTACTCATACCGAGCAGTGATTAATAATCCATATGTTGACGGGGACGAGGTAGTATACGGACATGTAACCCTTATTCGATAAAGGTTTTTTAGTTCATCAATGCCTTGGCGTGTTCTCTTGCACTATCGGTAACTTGCTCTCCAGAAAGCATAGACGCCAATTCTTCCAACCTTGCTGCAGTATCCAATTGTACGATAGAAGTCTGAGTGGTGCCTTGGGCAGTAGACTTTAATACTTTGTAGTGCTGTTTCGCTTTTCCCGCAACTTGTGGTAAGTGTGAAATGGCAATCAATTGAAGTTCTTCTGACATGTGTTTCATCACATCCGCCATTCTAGCCGCCACATCTCCTGAAACACCGGTATCAATTTCATCTAAAATAAGGGTAGGCAGTTTTTTGTAGGCAGATACCGCAGCTTTTAATGCCAGCATGAGTCGAGATAATTCACCACCGCTAGCAACTTTTTCAAGTGGCAAGGCAGCACTCCCTTTGTTCGCTGAGAAAAGTAACTCGAGATCTGCGCAACCATTCTTATCAAGTGTCGTGCTAGGAGTCATATGAAATGAGATGATGGCATCAGGCATTTTCATGGCCTTCAAATGGGCTTGAATTTCTTTTTGGAGCGTTACTCCCGCTTTCTCGCGTCCCTTGTGTAGCGTTTGGGCTTGCTTCAATAAACCTGTTTCCTCTTGCTCAATCCAACGCTCAAGATCGATGATACGATCCTCGACAGAGTCGATTGAGTTGATTTTAGCATCGAGTTCATCTCGTAAAGCAATAAGTTCTTCTGCTGAAGTTAACTGGTGCTTGTTTTGAAGGGCGTAGAGTCCGTCTAAGACACCTTCAATTTGAGCAAGTCGTTCCGGGTTGCCTTCGGCTTTGTCCCGAAGAGAAGTGGCTTCTTCAGCAATGTCTTTTAATTCAATCAGCGACGATTTTAAGCGTTCTTGCAGTTGGGCGCTTTCTCCATGCACACGGGAAGTTCCGTCAAGTGCGTCACTCACTCTTTTCAATTCTTCTAGGATGGAAGACTCCGCTTCCTCTAGACCAAAAACAACCTTTCCAAAAGAATGTGCGATGTCTTCTGCATTGCGGTGCATCGCTGCTTCACTTTCCAAGGCCTCTTGATTCAGTTGATCAAGGTTGAGCTCTTGGAGCTCTTCAAATTGAAACCTGAAGTAATCAAGGTCTCTTTTTGATTGAGCTGCCGCGGCTTTTAACTCTTCAAGCTCTTCTAATTTGTTCTTCCAAAGAGCAAATCTTGTTTTCCAAGCGAGAACCTCCGTTTGTTGCTTGGCAGCAGCATCTAGTAACTCAAATTGAAAAGAGGTATCGCGAAGCTGCCCTGTGCCCATTTGGCTATGAACATCAACCATTTGATCACCAAATAGTTTGAGTGTCTTCAGGTTGACCGGTGTGTCATTGATGAATGCCCTCGATTTTCCGGAAGGCGAGAGTTCCCTTCGAACAATGGTTTCTTGCTCAAAGTCTAGGTCATGCTTCTCAAAAAATGATTTGTGCTCTTCAGCTGTTTGAAGGTGTGCCTCAATGACACATTTTTCTGTTTTGACACGCAAAGCATCAAGGTCGGCTCGTTCACCTAGAACGAGGCTTAGAGCGCCAAGTAGAATTGATTTACCACTTCCAGTTTCTCCTGTGATAACAGAAAGACCTTCGGTGAATTCCACTTCAACGTGTGAAATGAGGGCGTAATTTGAAATGGAAAGTTTCGAGAGCATATTAACTCAGTCTGCTATCGTATTTCACAATGTTTCCGGGGTCCAGTTCTTTTAACACCGGCAAGATCCGCTGTTTTTCAGGAGAGGGTGCCGGTTCAAAAAGCTTGATGATTTCTTCTGACTTCGCAACAAAGAACAACTGCACGTTGTAAGAACTCGGACGAATACGGTGAATGTTTCTCAATTCAATCAACGCATCACTAATTGTTTTACGCGACTCATCGAGGTCATCAAATAGTTTATCAAATCCTTGACGGTGGTAGTAATAAGAGCATTCTCTCAAAGGCCTAAAGGTCTGAGAAAGGATGTTCTCAACAAGCCAGTAACGGTTACGCTGTCCTTCGCTCGCTCTCCAGCCTTCTTCTCCCGCGTTTTGTGCGTTGGCAACAATTGTTTGAGCCTTCAAGTAAAATTCTGTTCCACCTTCCAACGCCATGGAATCGTAGTCTGCACCAATAATCATGTATGCATAGTAGGCCAGGGTAGAAGAGAGGTTGTCTCTGTGCTGGTCTGGACTAAACTGAATCATGGCATTGTCTATGAACTGAAAAGAGAATGCTCCGTCATTTACAGAGAACAGGGGAGTGTTGTAATCAGTATTGTAGACGGGTCTACTGCTTTGAATTTGCAGTGTAGCGTTGAAACTCGTTTGGCTTGGTGCACTGTTTATGGTAATTAACATGTTGCACTCAATGCGCTCCGTCAAGTCAAAGTTGTCATTCGTCCATTTTCGAGAATTCATGAAATCACGGATGGTCTCTTCAATGACTTCAAAACGCGACGGGTCAATATTCGAGACCTGAGGCGCTTGAATTTGAACATCACAATTGAGTTCTTGTGCAAAGAGGCTCGAAGGCGCAACTAGCGCCAACAAAATGAGTGAAGTGAGTATATTTTTTATCAATCGCATAGCGTCAAAATCTTTTCTACAATGTCTTGGGCAACTTTCTCCTTGGATTTCAACTCAAAACTAGCCAAATTATTACTTCGATCGAGCATAGAAATCTTGTTGGTGGCATGTCCAAATCCTGCACCGTCATCATTTAGTGAGTTCAAAACAATCAAATCAAGGTTTTTGCGGGCAAGTTTGCCGCGGGCGTTTTCAACCTCATTGTCTGTCTCCAATGCGAAACCAATGAGTAGCTGTCCTTCCTTTTTGGCTTGCCCAAGGCCTTTTAGAATGTCGTCTGTTGGCTCCAGGTCAATGTTCAACTGTTGGTCAGACTTTTTAATCTTGTTTTGAACCTGTTGTTTTGGCCTGTAGTCTGCCACAGCGGCTGACATGACAAAAATATCGCTGTTCGCGAAATGGTGATCGGCTTGTTCCTTCATGTCAGCAGCAGAAACAATGTTGATACGCTTCACCGAAGGGTCTTGTAACTCCAATTGGGTGGGGCCACAGATTAGTGTTACTTCTGCACCTTTTCGGCTGAATTCATTCGCAATGCGCATGCCCATTCTACCAGAGCTATGGTTCCCAATAAAGCGCACTGCATCAATTGCTTCATAAGTCGGACCTGCTGTTACAACTACCTTTTTTCCGTTGAAAGGTGCTTTCGCCAGAAAGTGGTCATTTAGGGCTTGCATTATTTCTTCAGGTTCAGCCATTCTTCCTTTTCCTACCAAACCACTTGCTAATTCTCCCGTTCCTGGCTCAATGAGAATATGCTCTCTCACTTTGAGGGCTTCGAGATTTTCTTGCGTGGATTCATGCTTGAACATGTCCAAATCCATAGCAGGAGCCACGGCAATTTGACATTTTGCACTGAGGTAAACCGCTAGCAGTAGGTTATTGGAAGCGCCGTGTACCATTTTAGAAATGGTATTCGCAGTTGCTGGAGCAATGAGCATCACGTCTGCCCATATTCCAAGGTCAACATGATTGACCCATGTTCCGTTGTGCTTGTCTTCCGTAAAATCAGAATGAACAGGGTGCTTCGATAGTGTAGCTAAGGTCAATGGTGTGATAAATTCCTCTGCATCGGGGGTCATCACCACTTTCACTTCGGCTCCCGCTTTCACGAGCAATCGAACAAGAAAGGCAGACTTGTAAGCGGCTATACTTCCACTTACCCCTATGAGTATTCTCTTTTGATATAGCATATTCATTGCGAGCACTAAGTTCGGAGTTTATCGTCAAACGCACACGTGTTTAAACGTTTAATGGTGCTGTTTGCATTGGGGATCGCTATTAATGGGCACAAAAAAAGGTGATTGTTACATCACCTTTTCGTATTTCGTCAACTTAACTATTAAGCTTCTTCTTCATTTTTCTTAACTGAAGGAGGTAGTTGAGCTACCTCTTCGTCTGGTCTACGGAAGTATACTTTACCGTCCAAGAGCTCATCAATAGCAACACTATGTGGCTTCGGAAGACGCTCATAAAAACGAGAGATTTCAATTTGCTCACGGTTCTCGAAAACTTCCTCGAGGTTGTCCTGTGTTGTTGCAAATTCTTCAAGCTTGGAAGTCAATTCTTCTTTCACAACCTTTTGAATCTGATTTGCTCGCTTCGACACAACAACGATTGCTTCAAAGAGATTTCCACCAACCTGCTGATCAATCTCAAATGTTGAACGTGTTACCGTAGTACGTTCTGCTTTTGAATTCTTTATGCTCATAATTTCTCGTTCAATCTATCGATCTCTTTTCTACTCTCTTCAAAGTAGAATTCCGCAGTCTTTAACTTGTCACTATCGGGATAAGAGGCTACAAATTTATAATAATGTTCGATGCAGTCGTTAAATCTTTCCAATTTTACTTCATCTACGCTTCGTTCGGCGAACTTATAACTTGCTCGAACCATCAAAAAATACATTTCTTCTTTGTACGGAGAAGTAGGGTA
>JAQWQB010000048.1 GCA_029245065.1 Flavobacteriales bacterium
GGGGATTGCCTTGCGTGACAAAGAATGGGAGGAAAAACACCACAACCAACCGCATTATGTGTACCTGTCTAAAACAAGTGGCATTAAAGTTGGAGTTACCCGAACAACGAATGTTCCTTTTAGATGGATTGATCAAGGGGCAAGTGAAGCAATTATTCTTGCTGAAACGCCTTACAGGCAGCTCGCCGGATTGATTGAAGTGGCGTTGAAGGAACACATGGCCGATAAAACCAATTGGCGATGGATGTTGCAAAATAGATTGGATGATGAGACGGATTTGTTGGATAAGAAAGACGAAACATTGGAACTTCTTCCGATGGAGTATGAAGAGTTTTTTTCTGACAACGATGAAATTACCACCATCAATTATCCGGTGTTGGAATACCCAATCAAGTTGGTGAGCGTTAAGCTAGACAAGGTGAACACGTTCGAAGGAATTTTGAAAGGGATTAAAGGTCAATACCTGATTTTCGACAATGGCAGAGTCATGAATGTACGAAGCCATGCAGGTTACCACATTGAACTCGAATACTGAGTGTTAACAGATTCGGGTTCAGCTAAAGTTAAATTAGATGGACAAGAATCAACAGATACAACACTTTCTAAACAGAGCTTGTTTTGGCGCCCGTCCATGGGATGCACAACGCTACAAGTCCATTGAAGACTGCATAGGCAAAGAGTTCGGTAAAGCCCGAAAATTCAAAAAACTCACGCCACTTGTAGACATTCGTTCTAACAAGCGGGTAGGGGTGTTGCGTGCTGTATTGCAACTCCTCAAATCACGAAGCGATATTCTTGAATTGAACGCCGCATGGCTTCAGCGAATGACATCCAATGCTGCTCCGTTACGGGAACGAATGACACTATTTTGGCATGATCATTTTGCCACAGCGTCGCCCTTTGCCGTGTTGATGCAGGCGCAGAATAACACCTTGAGAAAGCATGCGCTTGGAAATTTCAGGGAGCTTCTTCATGCCGTGGCGAAAGATCCTGCGATGATTATGTACCTCAACAATCAACAAAATACCAAGCGTGCGCCGAATGAGAATTTCGCCCGTGAAGTTATGGAGTTGTTCACCTTGGGCGAAGGCAATGGATACACGGAAAAAGATATCAAAGAAGCCGCGAGAGCCTTCACGGGTTGGCGTTTAAATGACAATGCCTTCTTCGAATTTGATGAAAAGAAACACGATAACAGGGAGAAGACCATTTTTGGAAGAACAGGAAGTTTTAAGGGCGAAGAAGTGCTGGACATGCTGCTGGACAATCCGCAGACGGCCAACTATATAGCGGGGAAAGTATACCGCTACTTTGTGAATGAAACCCCAGATGAAACCATTGCGAAAGCACTTGGTGACCGGTTCTTCGCCAGTAATTACGATATAGAAGACCTCATGCTCACCCTGTTCTCTAGTTCGTGGTTCTACGAAGACAATCAACAAGGGGCGATTATTAAAAGTCCTGTTGATTTATTGGTCTTCTACAAGAAGCTTTTCAACGTTAGAAAGCCTTACAAAGAACTCTTCGGTAAGATGCAGAAGGTTTTGGGACAAGTGCTATTTCGTCCGCCCAATGTGGCCGGATGGAAAGGAGGACGTGCCTGGATAGACAGCACCAGTTTGGTACTTCGGATGAACATGCCACTCATGTTCTTTGGATCTCCGATAGACATTGAAACAGCCGGGGAATTCGACCTGGAAATGACCATTGACAAAAAGCGAAGGCGCAAACTTGAATCGGTGCGGGTGGAAGCCGACTGGAAAAAACTAGAGCAACATTATAAGAAGGAAAAAGACCTCATACCGGCGTTGCTGAACGATTTCATTTCGTGCAATCATGAAAGCATAGACCTTGACTATTTCAAGCAGCAGTTGTCTGAAACCGCCAGTGAGGAACAAATTAAGTGGGGTATAACGCGCGTAATGTCGTACCCAGAATTTCAATTGAAGTAAGATGGAAAGAAGAGATTTTTTAAAGCTATCAGCGCTTGCTAGCGCCAGTGCCTACATCCCCAATGTGATGTCCGCCTCGAACCCTTTCCTTCAACAAGCAGCATCTGCCGGAAAAGCGGTTGTTGTTATTCAATTGTCAGGAGGAAACGACGGGCTAAATATGATTGTCCCGTATCGCAATGATATTTACTACAAGGTTCGTCCGCGGTTGGCCGTTGTTAAGAATGAAGTGATTCGCCTGACCGATGAAGTAGGGCTTAACCCTAAAATGACCCAGTTGCAATCGCTGTATGATCGTGGAATGGTCAGTATTATCAATGGGGTGGGCTACCCAGACCCTAACAAATCGCATTTTCGTTCGATGGAGATTTGGCATACGGCAAGTGATTCAAATCAGGTTTTACAAACAGGTTGGATAGGCCGGTTTCTGGACGAACAATGCAATACATGCGCTTTTCCTTACACGGCCATCGAATTGGATGACGCCATGAGCATGGTGATGCGCGGGGAGGTAAAAAGTGGATTGGCATCGACGGACCCGAAGAAATTGGTTGAGCTAACCAAGCACCCTTTCTTTCAGCACATTGTAAAAGCAAGCGATGAACATCACCATCATCACCCACAAGTTGAATTCCTGAGGGAAACACTGGTGCAAACCTCTAGCTCCATTGATTACTTGGCTGAAAAGCAGGCGAAAGGAACGAACAACGAGTTATATGATTCGAAGCTAGGGAAGCAACTAAAGACAGCGGCTAGATTGATCAATGGCGGCTCGGAAACGAAGCTCTATTACTTACGTCATGGTAGTTTTGACACACACGCCAACCAACGAGGCGGACATGACCGTTTGCTGGAACAATTGAGCAATGGCATTGGCACCTTTATGTCGGATATTCAAAAAGGAGGAAGGTCCGAAGACGTGATGGTCATGGTATTCTCTGAATTTGGACGAAGAGTGAAGCAAAACGGTGCTGGAGGAACCGATCATGGCAAGGCGAATAATGTGTTACTTATTGGAAAAGGGGTGAAGAACGCTGGTATCTACAACAAGATGTCGTCGTTAACTGATTTGGATGACGGCGACTTGAAGTACCACGTGGACTTCCGAAGTGTTTACAAAACAGTTCTTGAAAATTGGCTGCATGTGCCTTCTGAAGGCATTTTGAAGAAAGACTTCACAGACCTAGGAATACTGTAAGTTAGGGCGAAGTCCTAGTTTAGATTAGGGTCTTGTGGATAGTTGGCCAGGTGTTCATACTCTTTGCCCAATGATGTTACAATGTCGGCCCACAAGTCATCATTGTGGGTGTTCATTAGTTCATTCGTGAACCCCTCTGCAACGAACCATGATTTCGCGTCGAGCTCTTCTTGCAGTTGGTTTTCAGCCCAACCGGAATAGCCGACGAAAAAGCGAATTTGATTCTCTTTTAATTGGCCGCTCGTCATAAGGTCACGTAATTGATGAAAATTGCCCCCCATGAACAGTTTATCGGTAATAGGTAAAGAGTCTTCTAGCTGATTTCCAAGGGTGTGGATGTAATAGAGGTTGGAATTCTTGACAGGCCCACCGATACTCACTCTGGTTTCAAAAGCCGGCATTTCTTCAACCATGCTTTCGAGCGAAACTTCCACATAATTGTTCAATACGAAGCCAAAAGAGCCTTCTTCATTGTGTTCACAAAGCACAATAACTGTTCGCTTGAAATAAGGATCGTCCAAAAAGGGTTCTGCAAGTAATAAACTGCCTCTCTTTGGTTTAAGTTGATTATCTGGTGTGAATTTCAGCATAAAGGTTGGGCAAAAGTTTTTGATTGTGGTTCTGTACGATTGAAAAAAAACACCATTCTTTGCCTCCATGAAATTACATATTTTATTGACGACATCGCTTTTGTTTTGCGCTACTTTCTTATCAACAGCGCAGGAGGAGACTCCTTTCAAAGGCAATACCTCCGTAACGTACGATGAGGCAATAGCGCAGTATCAGCGCATGGCCCAAACCCATCAAGGCACGTTTTTGATGGAGTATGGCAAGACTGATGTAGGGCGACCATTGCACCTTTTTGTGATCAACAAGGGCGGTGACCAGGATCCGAATGAGTTTGACAATAGCAAGTCGGTGTTGTTCATCAACAATGGCATTCATCCCGGCGAACCATGTGGTGTAGATGCCAGCTTGAAATTGGCTAGGAATCTCTTGAATGGTGGAGAACGGTACAATAAATTGCTCGATTCCACCATTGTTTGCATCGTTCCCATTTACAATGTTGGAGGTTCGTTGAACAGAGGGTGCTGTGTTAGAGCCAACCAAAATGGGCCTGAAGAATACGGGTTTCGAGGGAATGCGCGAAACCTGGATTTGAACCGTGACTTCATCAAAGCAGACTCCCGAAATGCACAGTCGTTCTTCCGTATGTTTCAGGATATGCAGCCTGAAGTTTTTATTGATACGCACACAAGTAATGGTGCAGACTATCAATATGTTATGACCATGATTTCGACGCAGCCAGATAAGGCAAGTGAAGAGATTGGTTCGTACATCCGAAACGAAATGTCGCCGGCACTTTTTGCAACCATGAACGAACGCGGTTGGGGGATGACACCTTACGTTTTCACCTTAAATAAAATTCCAGACAATGGGATCAAAGACTTTCTGGAAACGCCACGTTTCAGCACCGGATATGCGGCCTTGTTTAACACCATTGGATTCACGAGTGAGACGCACATGCTTAAGCCATTTGCCCAGCGTGTAGAGAGTACCTATCAATTCTTGTTGGCATCGTTAGATTACATGTATGCGCACAATACCGAGTTGATTCAACAAAAGGAACGTGCAGACAAGGCAGTGGCAGATCAAAAAACCTTCGAGTTGAATTGGGAATTGGATACCACTTCATTCCGCAAGATTCCATTTAATGGCTTCGCTGCCACGTACGAGAAAAGCAAAGTGACAAGTGCTGACCGATTGAAATACGACAGAAGCCAGCCACAGACCATTAACATCAAATACTACGATACGTATCAAGCTACTGAGACCGCTGCTGCTCCAGCGTTTTACGTGGTACCGCAAGCCTGGCGAGAAGTGGTAGATAGACTCAAGTGGAATGGGGTAGAACTCACTCAGCTCAAAAAAGACTCCATTGCCCAAATGCGGGTCTATTACATCGACGATTATGAAGCGGGACGGGTTTACGAAGGTCACCGGTATACCAAGGCGACTGTTGTTCGCGAAGTTGTTGAAGAGGTGCAGTTATTCAAGGGCGATTACCTGGTTGAGGTCAATCAAACAGCCAATAGATACATCGTGGAAACACTTGAGCCGAAGGGCGTTGATTCCTTCTTTAGTTGGAATTTCTTCGACAGCGTGCTCCAGCAAAAAGAGTGGTACAGCGATTATGTATTCGAGGATTCAGCCGCCGAAATGTTGGAGAATGACCCAGCGTTGAAGAAAGAATTTGAACAGGCGAAGAAAGAAGACAAGGAACTAGCCGATTCACCGAGAGCGCAGCTGTATTGGCTGTACAAAAAATCTATCTTTTTTGAAGGAACGGTGAATAGGTATCCGATTTTTAAGTCGTTGAACTAACATACTGGTGTTTTTTTCAGTTTGTGAGGCCCTTGAGTTATAGTCAAAAACAGCCAGAATTCAGCGGTTTTTGTAACCACGAGCCGAGCTCGTGGAATTAGATCAACGCCTGGCTCTCAGAAATCATCCCTAGCCTAGCTTGTGGAATTCAACGAACAGTTGGGCAACTAACGTTCCCGACTTATCTTTGCACCATGGGAAAGGTCCATTACCATCTAGTTACCACGTATTACAAGCTCATGCGCAAATTGCGAAGCGCAGGGGTGGAGCCATCTCCCAAACAGCTCAGAGCCTCAGCAGATGGATTGGCCTTGCTCAATCCCATGCAGATGGGCACCAATTTGTCTATGACAGAATTCAATGGCGTTCCAACGGGTGAAGTCACGTACCGCAACACGACCAACAAAGGGATTGTTCTGTTTATTCACGGTGGAGGATTCGCGTTTGGTAGCGTAAAAACCCACCGTTCATCAGTTGCGTACCTTTGCAGAAGGACCGGAATGACAGGGTATATTCCTGAATACCGTTTAGCGCCGGAGCATCAATATCCAATTCCACTAGACGACTGCATTGCTGCTTATAAGGGGGTTTTAGAACGCCATCCCGATCGTCCGATTCATTTGTTTGGAGATTCAGCAGGAGGAAGCCTGGCGGCGGGAATGATTCATCGCATGAAGCGCGAAGGAATCAAGATGCCAGATTCATTGGTCTTGATGTCGCCCTGGTTAGATTTGAGGCCAGATTCGGAAAGCATTGTGAAGAATAGAGATGAAGACAGTTTGTTTGACAAAGATGATTTGTTGCATTACGCCAAATTCTACTTGGATGAAAAAGACGCGAATGAAGTAGATGTATCGCCTTTATTGGGTGAGGTAGATTATTTCCCACAAACGCTTATTCAAGTAGCAGAGAACGAACTACTGTACTTCGATAGCCTTCGTTTTGCCGAAAAATTAAAAGCGGCAAAAGTGCCCTTTACGTTGCAAGTGGAAGAATTCCTATTCCACAGTTGGCAGTTGTTCCCAGACTATGTCCCAGAAGCTCGGGAGTCACTGAGAAAAGCAGAAGCGTTTATTGAGCACGGCCTTGTCCAAGCGCCCTAGCATAAGCTGCTAGTCTAGCGCTGTACATTTCAGCCACCGCATCCATATCCGGATAACTCAGTGCATATTCCAAATGATCCAACGATTGATTTTGTGGCTTGCCCGTTCGTGTTTCTACTTGTGAAATGACATCGTTGTTGTAGTAAAGTTTCTGTTGAATGGCGAACGCCCCTTCTTTGCCTGCGAAAGAGTCAAAGTGCTGGTAATGGGTGCTGTAGATCAATTTCTCGGCTTCGTACACGTACACGTCGAATTCCTTCCCCTGTTCTGTGATGAGTTCACCTTCAATTCGCTCAAGGTTCGTTCCATTGTAAAATCCTTGCACTTCTCCTGGGATATCGCCCATGCGTACACGGTGTCTTTTTGGCGGAGTGGATGCTTTCTTCGCTTCGTTTGCTTCCACTTTCTCATCAACTTGTTCTTGTTGATCTGTAGAGATATGAGGAGCATTTGACGCCAGAGCTCTTTCTTCATTGGTTGGTCCAGAAGAACAGCTCATGAGTGCAATAAAAGCAAGTGGAAAAAGGAATTTCATAAAGGTGTTTTTGTAGTGAAACGTAAGATGCGAAATTTGGTTCTATTCTTTTTCAGAGGAAAAGCGTTTTTATCATATAACTCTTCGAACTACTCTTACTCCTTGAAGAAAAGTGCAGAAAATAATGAAGTAAGAAATCCCGAAAACTCAGGAAAGTAAAGCGGTCTACTGTAAAGTTGATTAGCCCTTCACTGACAATCATTATCTTTGAGGAGAGGAAGTGAAAATCCTTCCTCAAAGACTTGAAATGAACTCGACACCATGAAAAACAGCATTAAATCTCTCCTCTTTTTAGTTTTAGCATCTCCACTATTTATGAACTTTGTTCCAGCTGATGTGAATTCGATGATTTCCCTCCGTAGTGCTGATAATTCTAACTCTTCAGAACTACCTCCTTCACGAAGCATGGTCGAATGTGCAGATGAATTTGCCTGCAACTACGATCCTGAAGCAACAGAGAATACCGAATGTGACTATATCTCTTGTGTTGAGATTGATGTAGAGATTACCATCGTAGAAGATTGTGAAATTGCCACAGTTGAGTTCGTGGTCAATAGCATCACTCCAGAGAACGCGGAGTTAACGTATGCCATTAATTCAGGACTTCAAACACCCATTATTCTTGGCGAACAATATGATCTCGAATTTTTGCAGGAAGGCACCAATGAACTTTCATTTAATGTGATCATATCGCCTGAACAGGAATTTAGCTTGCCTATTCAGGAAGAAATGGTCAATGTATATGAGATCCCACTTACCCCTGAAATTCAGTTGATTAGTAATGAGTTGTCATGTGTGGAATGCATCGGTGAATTTGAATACTTATGGTTTGTGGATGGAATAAATGGACCGGTTAGTACTGAAGAAACATTACCGATTGTGGATTGGGATCTCATCTATGAGCTCTGCATTTTTGACGGAATTGAAGATTGCATTGCGTGCAGCGGTGCCTTCAATCCCCTTTCAATTAAGGAGAACATAGAGGCGCAAGCAGTAGTTTTTGATAATGGAATCGCTCCATCGATTCTGTTTCCCTCGAACGGATTATATCAGTTCGTTGATGTTGCCGGAAGGGTACTAAAAAGTGGTCAAGTAGATCAAGGAGAATTCATTCCTACGCATGACCTGTCCGACGGAGTCTATTTCGTCATTTTTAATCAAAGCACTGTCAAGTTGATAAAGCGCTCCAACTAGGTTGAAACTTCACGGGTTCGTTTTTCAAACAACTTCTCGTAGCAGCAGGCGCTGACCCAATGGCAATAAGGTTTCCATTTCAGGGAATGGAAACTTCGAACGCAATACAAACGCAGCTGGATTAGGAAGGTCTTTATACCGCCGGGTCAACTCATGTTTGAATTGCGCCAAAGTGGTGAACCGACGTTTGTCCCGTTTGTCGATCAATTCCAATCTCAGCCTGTTCAAATGATTGTCTAACAGTTCCACCATCGACAAGGTGAACCGATACGTGCTAATGGCAGTGGATTGTTCATTTTGAAGAAACAAGTATCCTTCATTCTTGTACAAAGGAAGAATGCCAATTGGCTCCAGTTGCAGTTGTGAAGAAACGTAGGCTTTCACTTCATTTCCCTCATTTATTTTCTTCTGAACAAGTGGTAATGCGAAAGCGGTTAACCGTACCAAGTGTTCTGAAAGTGCTGATGGCTGGTGGGTTTGTTCAAAAATCAATCGTTTTGTTTTGAAATCTAGGCCCTTGAGCGTTCTTTCGTCGTTTTGAACGAGTTCGTTGAACTTATTGAATACGGTTTCTAACGTTTGGTGATGCGCAACTAGCTTATCCAGGGCAGGGTAGAGCTTAACGGCGTTGAATTCTTTGTCGAGTCGCTGAAGCCAAGCCATCAAATGGTATTGCTTGTACTCGTCGTCGAAAACGCCCTCGGTCATCCATGTGGTGGTCCATGATTTCATATACTACCTAAACGTGAAAACGTAACTTTTGGTTTCTAATAGAGCAGGCCGTGTGCTTCATTGATTACCTCTAAATCCGTATTTTCGACCTCTTCAAATCAACCATTCAAACGCTTCCATGCTATTTAGCAGCCTAACGTTTCTGTTTTATTTCTTGCCGCTGGTGCTGTTGGTCTATTACTTAATTCCAGCGAAAGGGAGAACTGCGTGGTTGTTACTAAGCAGTCTGGTTTTCTATGCGTGGGGAGGTGTAAGTTATTCCATCATTTTGGTGGGTTCCATCCTTGTTAACTTCTTTCTTGCGAGGCTTTTAGCGAATCCTGAAAGAAAACGGAAACCCTGTTTAATCGTGGGGTTGTTATTCAATGTTTCCTTGCTCTTCACCTTCAAATACCTAGCGTTTTTCATCACCAATTTGAACCTGTTGAGTGACGTGCTCATGCAAAACCCGGAAGCGGTGTCGGCAGTTGAAATTGCACTGCCCATTGGTATTTCCTTCTTCACGTTTCAACAAGTATCGATGCTTTGGGACATCTATCGTTCGAAGGAAAAGCAACGCATTGGATTGTTGGAGACAGCCTTGTACATCGGATTCTTCCCGCAGTTAATTGCAGGTCCAATTGTCCGTTACAACCACATTATAAACCAGATTCGAACTAGGAAAGAAAGCATCGCACAGTTTTCTTCTGGAATAGAGCGGTTCATTATCGGCCTCTTCAAGAAAATGGTTTTGGCCAATGGATGTGCTGAAATAATAGATACCCTATTGATCAATGATGTAAGCGCAATAGGCACATCAGCTGCTTGGCTTGGCGCAATTGCGTATACCTTTCAGATCTACTTTGATTTTTCTGGCTATTCTGATATGGCCATTGGTTTGGGGCGAATGTTTGGGTTCTCTATTTTGGAAAACTTCAATTTCCCATATGCCGCAACCAGTATCCAAGATTTTTGGCGAAGATGGCATATCTCATTGTCTTCCTGGTTCAGAGATTATGTTTACATCCCGCTAGGCGGAAATCGGTTAGGCGGTGTGCGAACCTACGTCAATTTGATGATCGTCTTCTTGCTCACCGGCTTCTGGCATGGGGCAACATGGAGTTTTGTCTTTTGGGGAGTCTTTCACGGTGTGTTTTTAATCATTGAACGAGTGGGATTCAAAAACGTCTTGGCCAAATTACCAAAGCCCATTCGTTGGGTTTACACCATGTTTATCGTAGTAGTGGGGTGGGTGTTCTTCAGAGTTGAGGATTTCGGGGATGCAGCTATCTTTGCGGGTAAACTTGTTGGGATAGGCACAACCGGTGACTTGGTAGCGATTAGCTTTTTGAACGCGGAACGTTATGTTATTCTGGCGCTTGCTTTCGTACTATCATTCCCTCTTATCGAACGTGTTAGTACGGGGCAACTTAAAGCAGTGCTCAAGAACCCGGCTTTTGTATTCTCCAAACAATTGGTGCTCATCGGGTTGTTCTTTTACGCCATTGTACTTATTAACTCAGGGTCTTATAGTCCCTTTATCTATTTTCGATTCTGAAGAAGCTCTTGAAATATCAACTTGTTGTGCTCTTTGCAATCATGCTGGTGTTACCCGTGTTGAATGACATTTTTCATGTTGTTGGATTTGGTAGGGTGGATGAAAACCGTTCGTTCAAGACAACACTTGAATTGAACTTGCAACGACTGGATGACTTTCCGGAAGATGCAGATGCCTATGTAAATGACAATTTTGCTTTTCGAGGGCCTTTTTTGGAGGTGTTTCACCGGACGAAATACACTGTTTTCGGCGTTTCACCATCGCCAGATAAGACAATTGTAGGGAAGGAAGGATATTTCTTCAACGCAGGGAAGGACTTGGACATCTATTTAGGGAAACTGGATCTTTCAGAAGAGCAGCTTTCTGCTTTTTCCAATGAATGGCAACAGCGAAGTGCCTACTTTGATTCACTTGGTATTACATGCTATTGGTTGGTTCCTCCATTGAAGCACAACGTGTATCCAGACTTTTTACCAAACAGTGTCGTAAGGCGTAAAACACCAACACGAGTTCAGGTGCTAAAAGACCATTTTTCAGATGAATTCCCTTCGTTAATTATCGATCCATCAGCGGCCTTTCAACACCAGCGTTCGAAAACCAAGTTGTATTATACACTGGACAATCACTGGACTTATATGGGAGGGGAAATTGCCTATGAACTTCTGCTGAATGAGATCAAAGATGATTTCCCGACCAAAAACATCCCCTTAAAAACCAACCCCAATTGGGAATCGAACGTGAACAGAAAAGGAATTCACCGAAGGGTAATGGGGGTGCCTGAATTGGAAGAGCTTGAATTCGTACCTGATTTCGAGAACGCTACGGCTGTTGAAGTTGAAAAGTATGGTTTTGAACCGCCGTTGGCATTCGCGTATCCTGAAAAGTTTGAATTTCGTTACATCAACCCAAGTATCGAAAAGGGAAGTGGATTAAGAGCGCTTATCGTGCGTGATTCCTTTGGTAAACAAATGATTCCTTTTTTGAGTCAGTCGTTTGAAGAGAGCTTATTCATTTTTGACGGATGGCAATTCAAGGCCGACAGAGAAATCATCGAGACCATGCAACCAGATATTATCATCTATGTCAGTGTGGAATCCTTACTTGAAGAATTCATCATCAAACGATAGTGTGTTAACAAGAATAAACGCTATGCTGTTTGACAAGCACCTGTAGGAACGTATTTTTGCATCGTGGCATTTTTAGAGCAATTCAAATCGAAAGCAGGAAATTACTTTCTGCAAAAGCTTGATTCTTCAGATCGAAACCGTAAAGGGTGTACACTGAACGAAGCGAAAAGTGTTGCGTTGTTGTACAGAGATCACGATGAAGCACATTATAAGCAGATTAAATCGCTTGTCAAGAGTTTACACGCGGATTTTGGAACTCAGCGCGTTTGTGCTCTTGGCTTCGTTAATTCGAATGCAAAGCAACTTCCAATTTACCAAGCGCAGAAGCTAGAGTACATGTACTTTACAAAAGATGATTTGAATTGGCATATGAAACCAAAGGTCAACCTCATGAACTTTTTGCACGAAGAGTTCGATGTGCTGATTGACCTAACCTTGGCCCCTTCATTGCCTTTGCAATTCATTATTAAGTCATCCAAAGCTTCCATGAAAGTGGGCAATAGCTTGACTCAAAACGAAACCGATTTGGATTTCATCTTGGAAGTTGATGAAAATGTCTCCCTAGATGAGTACTGGAGACAAGTAGTTTTCTACCTCACAAACTTGAAGATCAAATGAATTTATTCGACGGATTAGGTGTTGCCATGGTCACACCCTTCACAGCAGATCATAAAATTGATTACGCTGGACTAAAAAAACTCACTACTCATCTACTAGACGGCGGCGTAGATTACTTGGTCGTTCAAGGTACTACCGGTGAATCTCCAGTGCTTACGAAGGATGAAAAACGCTCTGTATTGGATTTTGTGATGGAAGTCAACCAAGGGCGGGTACCGATCGTTTTTGGAATAGGAGGGAACAATACCCAAGTAGTATGTGATACGCTGGATGCCTTTGACGGAACAGGAGTGTCAGGCATTCTAAGTGCTTCACCGAGCTACAACAAGCCCACTCAGCAAGGGATTTATGAGCATTACAAAGCGTTGAGCCAATCATCTCAACTTCCAATCATCTTGTACAATGTTCCAGGGAGAACAGGGTCGAACATGACAGCTGAGACCACGTTGAAATTGGCTCATGATTTTGCCAACATAGTGGCGATCAAAGAGGCGAGCGGGGATTTGAATCAAGTGGAAGACATTTTAGCCGGACGTCCGCAAGACTTCAAAGTCATTTCAGGGGACGATAACTTAACCCTTGCTATGATGGCGCTGGGTATTGACGGCTTGATATCTGTTGTTGGGAATGCCTTTCCAAAAGAATATGCCGAAATGGTGCACAAAGGAATGTTTGGTGCTTTTCACGACGCGAGACCAATTCACTTTCGCATGCGCAAGCTAGTAGATCTACTTTTTGTAGAAGGAAATCCGGGAGGAGTGAAAGAAGTACTGCAGCACTTGAGTATTTGTAGCAATGACGTTCGCCTACCGCTTATGCCAGTGAGCGAAGAAACCAGACAATTGCTTTACCGCGAAATGGCAGAGAAAGACCTCGTTAAAGTCTAATCTTTCTTCACCAACGAGCCTAGCTCTGGGGAAATCTCAGCCTAGTTCGAAGAACAAAAAAGGGACGGCCGCTTAGCCATCCCTCATTTTTGAATCTCGTTTATTCTTTACTTCTTGGAAATTGCCTTTTCAGCAGCCTCAACAATGTTGCTAGCTGATAAGCCATACTTCTCCATCAACTGAGCTGGGGTTCCACTTTCACCGAAGCTATCTTTCACACCAACAAACTCAATAGGAGTAGGGCATTCTCTAGAAATGGTCTGAGAAATGGCAGAACCAAGACCGCCAAGAATTTGATGTTCTTCAGCAGTCACAACCGCTCCTGTTTTCTTTGCAGAAGCAATCACAGCTGCTTCATCAAGTGGCTTGATCGTATGGATGTTGATGATTTCGGCATCAATTCCTTTTTCAGCAAGTGCATGTCCGGCTTGAATAGCTTCCCATACCAAGTGACCAGTTGCGAAAATGGTAACATCAGTTCCCTCATTCAGCATCAATGCTTTTCCAATTTCGAACTTCTGATTGTCTGGAGTGAAAATTGGCATTTTCGGACGACCAAATCTCAGGTAAACAGGGCCTTCGTGTTCAGCAATGGCCATGGTTGCTGCTTTTGTCTGATTGTAATCACACGGGTTGATTACAGTCATGTGAGGAAGCATCATCATCATTCCAATGTCTTCAAGAATTTGGTGTGTAGCACCATCTTCCCCTAGTGTTAAACCGGCGTGAGAAGCGCAGATCTTAACGTTCTTACCGCTGTAGGCAATTGATTGACGAATTTGATCATACACTCTCCCCGTTGAGAAGTTGGCGAAGGTTCCTGTGAATGGAATTTTACCACCAATGGTCATTCCTGCTGCCAATCCCATCATGTTTGCTTCAGCAATTCCAACTTGGTAGAAACGATCAGGGAACGCATTTTGGAAAGCGTTCATTTTCAAAGAACCAGTAAGGTCAGCACATAGTGCTACTACGTTGGGGTTCGTCTTTCCTAGTTCGTGAAGTCCGTCTCCAAATCCAGAACGGGTGTCTTTATTTCCTGTTACTTCGAATTGTTTCATGTCGAGATTCTTTTAAGGTCAATTCAGGTTTATGGTGGTATTCGTACCACTTTTAATGGTAAACTCTTTTTCTATAGTGTAGAGGGTCTGTCGGGCATTTCGAGCTCGAAAAACCAACTTGTATTTTCCGGGTTGCAGCAAATAGCGGCCACTCGGGTCTCCTTCTGAAAATTTCAATGCTGTAGTAAGCACATTGTTTTGCTCAATAAATACGCCGCCATAACCAGCTGTTCCGGTATTTAGCAATAAGGTACCTGGCCCCGGAATGGCAATTGGTGTTTCTTCTCCTGGGGCAATAACTACATCTGAAATAATGGTTCTGGGAGTGGTAAGGATTTCCAGTTGGTAGGTGCCTGCTATGTAGCGTTCTGTTGAACCGAACTCTTGCGCGTGAACAATGTCGCAATTGTCGTTGCTAACAATGCATTGCAACGCACCATAATCTGATCTTCGCCCAGAAAAAGACAACACCAAATCTCCTTGAGGCAAGGGCACGTCGAATACCGTATGCACTCCGGGAGTTACGGTTAACCCTTCTTGGATAACAGGTGGCAAGGTGTGTACCACTAATTTGTAAGTAGGGAGCGGGTCGAAAGAGAGGGTGTCTGGGTTCCCCCATGAATTCAATGTATGAACGTAATTGTATCGTGTTTCGCCCGTTTCTTGGTCATACAGTGTGAAGGGAACATTCGTTTCAACCGGTTGGTCATCTTTGTCTAGCAAGTTGATTTGAACGGAAGTGTTGTTCAGCGCTTCAGAAATGACAATGTCCAATACCGTTTCGAAAACTTCAGCATTTGTAGCATCAAAGTAGTTTCCAACGCATTCAAATGTAGATTTGTAAAGTTCGTCTATACCGATGCCAATAATGAATGGTTTGACAATGATGTTTTTCTCTTGGAGCGCTTTGGAAACCGCACAAGGGTCTTCATCGCATGCTTCTATTCCATCAGTGATCAGGATAATAACATTTCGACAATCTTCGCAATCTTCAAAATCACCAGCTGCTTTTTCCAACGACCGGGCAATAGGTGTAGTGCCTTTAGGTTGAAGTCGGGAAAGTTCTTTGTTGATAACGAGGTTAGTTCCTTTGCCTATTGGAACCACCAATTCAGTGTCATCACAATCCTGAGCTCCAGGAACGTGTTGCGTTTGGTGTCCATAAACTCGAAGCCCAATCTCCAGGTTTTCAATGCCGTAGAGTTCTTCAAGTGTTTGCGAAAGGAGTTTTGTTGACGTTTCAATCTTACGTTGACCTTCCCAAAAGCCGTTCATGCTATTGGAGGCGTCAAATACGAAGAGTATACGCGTAGTACCTTGACCCACGGCTGAAAAAGTAACCATGGAAAGAAGTACTATAAGGATGACCTGAAAGTGTTTCATACTCCGGTCAGTGCAAATCCAGTGCCAACAGGCACTCAATAGTCACCAAGTGTTTCTTCTAATTGTGATAATGCATCGGCAAGCTGCTCATCATTTGGCGCTACACCGTGCCATTTGTGGGTTCCTTCCATGAAGTTAACACCTTTCCCCATAGATGTTTTCATGATGATCATGATCGGTTTACCATTGCCTGATAGCCCTTTCGCTTCGGCCATCGTTGCTTTAATTTCGTCAATATTGTGTCCGTCCATTTCCAGGACAGTCCAGCCAAATGCTTCCCACTTAGCGCGTAGATCGCCCATGTTCATTACGTCCTCCAACGATCCATCAATCTGCTGGCCGTTGTAATCAATGGTAGAGATAATGTTGTCTACTTTATGGTGAGCAGCATAAATAGCAGCTTCCCAAATTTGACCTTCTTGAAGTTCTCCATCGCCATGAAGCGTATACACTAAGCTATTATCTCCATTGAGCTTTTTGGTCTGCGCTGCACCTAGTGCAACTGACAGTCCTTGTCCCAAAGATCCTGAAGCAACGCGAATACCTTCTAATCCTTCTTCTGTGGCAGGGTGGCCCTGAAGTCGGGTGTTGAGTTTTCTAAATGTTGAAAGCTCATTCACTGCGAAATATCCTTTTCGTGCCAACGTGCTATACCATACCGGAGAGATATGCCCGTTCGAAAGGAAGAACAAATCTTCCTCTTTTCCGTCCATATCAAAGTTAGGAGCATTGGTTTTCATGGTATCGAAATACAATGTTACGAGTAAGTCTGTGCAACCAAGAGAACCTCCTGGATGACCTGAGTTGACGGCGTGAACCATTCGTACGATGTCTCTTCTAACTTGAGAAGCTATGGATTGAAGTTCTGCGGTATTCATTGCGCTTGGGTTTCCTATTGATAATGCAAAAGTAAAACTTCACATTGGCCCATTTTTCGATGTTCAAAACTTTTGAAAAACACCACCCGAAAGGATTCAGTATCTTTGCGGCCACTTCAACGAATATTATGGCACTGAAATGCGGAATTGTTGGCTTGCCCAACGTAGGAAAGTCTACCTTATTTAACTGTTTATCAAACGCTAAGGCACAGAGCGCGAATTTTCCGTTCTGTACCATCGAGCCCAACATTGGTGTAATTACTGTTCCCGATGAGCGCTTAAATAAGCTGGCAGAAATAGTGAACCCTCAAAATTTACAGCCCACCACCGTAGAAATTGTTGATATCGCGGGATTGGTAAAAGGTGCGAGTAAAGGAGAAGGTCTTGGAAACAAATTCTTGGCGAACATTCGTGAAACAGATGCTATTCTTCACGTGCTTCGCTGCTTTGATGACGGCAACGTAGTTCACGTAGACGGGAGTGTTGATCCAATTCGCGACAAAGAAATTATTGATACCGAGCTTCAGCTGAAAGACCTTGAGACCTTGGATACACGTATGCAAAAAGCGGGTAAAGCTGCGCGTACAGGAGATAAGGAAGCGAAAAAGGTAGTTGACTTTTACAACCGTATTAAAGACGCACTGGAGTCTGGACAGTCAGCTAGAACTGTTGAGTGCGAAGAAAGCGAAGAGCCTCTGATGAAGGAATTGCAGTTACTAACATCTAAGCCAATCATGTACGTGTGCAACGTAGACGAAGGGAGTGTTGTTGATGGTAACGCATATGTTGAACGCGTTCGCGAAATGGCGGCTCCAGAAAATGCAGAGGTAATTATCATCGGTGCAGGCATTGAAGCTGATATCGCTGAATTGGATGATTATGAAGAACGCCAGATGTTCTTGGCTGACATTGGCTTGGAAGAGCCAGGTGTAGCAAAATTGATCAAGGCGGCTTACTCATTGCTCAACCTTCAGACGTACTTCACAGCAGGGGAGAAAGAAGTAAGAGCGTGGACAGTAAACGTTGGTGCAACAGCACCACAAGCGGCTGGAGTTATTCACTCTGACTTCGAAAAGGGCTTCATTCGAGCTGAAGTAATCAAGTATGCCGATTACGTTGGTCTTGGTTCCGAACAAGCGGTAAAAGAAGCAGGAAAGCTTTCAGTAGAAGGGAAGGAGTACATTGTGCAAGACGGAGATATCATGCATTTCCGATTCAATGTATGATGACCAAAGCAGGTCTAACATATGCCTTACTATTGAGTATTCTGTGGTGGGGATGCAAGAACAAATCGGTTCAGGAACTTGAGAACTCCTTCAAAGCTGACCGAGCGACGTTGTTTTCCAACAGCTTGAACTCGAATCAATCTGATTCCTTATTCTTCGATGACACCTCAAAACAAAGTGGACAATCCAAACAAGCGTTAGCTGATATTGCTACGTTCTATCACGTAGACTCTGTTCTTGCGGAAATGGTAGAACTGCCGGCATCTTCAAGTTTGCTGCAGGGCCTCTCTACTTGGAGTGGTATTACGCCGTGGGAAAACAAAAAGACAGACGGGGTTGCCTTCAAGCATATCAACCCGTTGTTCATCGCGTGGTGTGTCCAACATGCCGTCCCTGACCCAACTTCCAAATTCAATGGAGTAAGTTGTAAAGCCCTCTATGATCAGCATTTTTCACGTACAGTGAGGATTTACCGTGAAACATATAATCATTTAGAAAACAATGATTTATGGGGCGAGGAAGTCGTGTTGTACCGCGAGCTCATCAAGTCAGAATCGTTCCATCCAACGCGTTACTATAATGACCGTTTCCGAGGCATTTTTGATGAGCTCGAGTTTCCACTTGAGACCGCCGTATTCAATCCGTCCAACGGAATTAGCTTTTGGATGAGAAGGGAAATGGATGGTTCACGCAAGGCTTGCTTCAAGGCATTGGAATTGATTGAAGAACGCTACAATTAGTAGGTTTTCATACTGTTTTTTAGTTGAATAAATCAATTAACTTCGTGGTATGAATTACAAAACGATCGTGTTAACGTTGCTCGTTGCAGCGCTTAGCGGATGTGTTACGAATGAGGCGACTTTCAATTCAAAAGAAACAGTTGGAACACTGTCTGCTTTGATGGACGCACAGGAAAACGCTTGGAACAATGGGGACCTGGATGGCTTTATGTCGTCTTATTGGAAAAGCGACTCCCTTTCATTTATCGGTTCAAGAGGGTTGTCCAAAGGATGGACAACAACCCTTGACAATTATAAAAAATCGTATCCTACTTCTGAAAAGATGGGCCGCCTGGCTTTCAATAATTTAGAAATGGAACAAGTCAGTGAAAATGCGGCTTTTGTAATTGGCCAATGGACACTTTACAGAACGCAAGATACTTTATCAGGCCACTACAGTTTGCTTTGGAAAAAGGTAGCAGGCTCATGGGTAATAGTAGCAGATCATTCAAGTTAACATGGCAATTGAATTCTCTATAACAATCGTCATCATTGCCATTACTGTAATAGCTTCTTTTTTCGCCTTCAATAACAGGGAGAAATTGGGGCAATGGATGATGAACCCGTACGCTGTTGTTCACTACAAAGATTACAAGCGATTATTGACCCATGGACTCATCCATGGCGACATGATGCACCTGTTTTTCAATGTGTTTGTGTTGCACCAATTCGGAAGTTCCGTAGAAATGGTATTTACCAATGAAAGTGCGTTCAACGTTGTGTTTGGTATGCAAAACTGGTGGGGCTCTGGAATGGGAATTAGCATGTTCTTAATGCTTTACATTGGGGCGATATTCGCAGCTACCATTCCTTCTATCATCAAACACAAAGACAATCCTGGCTACAATTCTCTTGGAGCTTCAGGGGCGGTGTCTGCCGTTTTGATAGTGTATATTCTTATTCAACCTACGGCCTCTTTGACATTGCTCATTTTTCCTTTCTTCCCCATACCAGCATGGGTAATGGGAATACTGTTTTTTGTTTTCGAAGCTTATATGAATAAGCGTGGAGGAACGGGAATTGCCCATGACGCGCACATCTACGGCGCCATTTACGGCTTACTTTTTATGACCGTTGTGCAGCCAAGTGTTTGGACTTGGTTCTTCGGAACGTTGTTCGGCGGGTAGGTTACTCCAATGGGTTAGTCTTCTAGCACCCGAACAACGAAAATATCTTCGTTTGGCTTCTTCATGAAATATTCTTCTCGTGCGAACTTTTCAAGCGTTGCGTCGTTCGTTGTAAGATCATAAAGCGCTTCTCGGGTAAGCTCGTTTTCACGTTCAAGATATTCCATTTCTCGTTTCATGTCACGCAATTCGCCACGAGATTTCATGATGAAGAATAAATCTACATCATTGAAAAACAAGACCCATAGCAAGAAAACAATGGGAGTCAGGATGTACTTGTTCTTAAGAAATGCCGGTATTTTCCATTTCATCCTACTAAATTCGGACGAAAACCTGCTTTCCCGAGGCCGATCAATTGAAGTTTTGAACATCGGGTTTTCGATAGCACGGCGTCATGGGGATTCAGCAAAAGAATCAATGGATTTCGTTTGGTGCAACAGACTTCAGCAAGCCCTTTCCAAGGAGTGCATAACCATAGCCAGAGATCAAGTGCCATACACCCCACCAAGCAAGAATCATCGACATGGGGCCGTTTCCATCAAAGAAATTGAACACGATTACCAATCCCAAAGCAGTATTCTGAATAGAGGTTTCCAGTCCAATTGTAATGCGGTCTTGCCAAGGGCGTTTGAATACACTCCCAAGGCCTATTCCCATTACAAATGCTAAAAAGTTATGAGCTAGCACTAAGAAGAATACCAACCCGACGAAGTTGATGAAGTGATCAATATTTGCCTTCAACGCCACCACAATGAAGCCGATGAGCAGCAAAAATGCAATAACCTGCATTGGCTTTTTAATCCGTTCAGCGAGTTTCGAAAAACGGTGATTGAATAAAACCCCCAAGAATGCAGGCAAAACAATAATGAGTAGGATCATCCCTAAGGCTGGTAAAAAGGGAAGGTGAAAGTCATGTACATCGTCGGCTGGCAGCAACGTTGTTGCCCAAAACACAAACAACAGTGGAGTGGTGAAAGCCGACACAAGTGAAGAGATAGAGGTCAGGGCAATGCTCAGCGCAATGTTTCCTTTTCCTATTAAGGAAAAGAAATTAGAGACATTCCCACCGGGACAAGCGGCTAGAAGTAACATTCCCATGGCTACAGAAGTTGGCGGTTCTAGTAGAAGAATAAGTCCAACGGTCAACAGGGGCAAAAGAACAAGCTGGCTAATCAAGCCTAACACAACAGATAATGGATTCTTCAGGATGTACTTGAGGTTGTCAAGTTTCAGGTGGAGTGCAACACTGAACATGATAATGGCCAAACATAAGTTCAGCAAATTCAAGCTTTCTGGACTAAAACGAAGGGTTATATCATTCAACTCCTCCATTCAATACGTTCCTTAGTTCGGTGGTAGTGCAGCGCATGTTTAGTTTACCGGCCATGGCGTAAGATATTTTCCCGGTCTCCTCCGAAACCAATACCACAACGGCATCCGTTTGTTCGGCCATTCCTAGTGCAGCCCGATGACGCATTCCAACTCCTTTCAATAGGTCATCTGATTCCGAGGCAGGGAGCACGCCACCAGCACTTTGAATGCGGTCGTTTTGAATAAGAACCGCGCCATCATGCAGGGGGCTGTTTTTGAAGAAGATGCTCTCTAAAAGAACGGCTGTTAATACAGCGTCAATTTTACGTGATGACCGAATAAAAGGAGAGGGGTCCGAAGAACGCGAAACAACAATCAACGCACCTGTTTTGGAATCTGCCATGCGTTCGCAAGCACGAATAATGCTGTCTGCAAACTTATTATCTACCTGTTGATCTTTGTTCGAGAACCACTTTTGTAGGAAAGAAGGTTTGTTAGATAAGAATTCCCTGTTCCCAATAAACAGCAAAAATTGACGAAGCTCTTGTTGGAAAACGATCATCAAGGCGATGACACCAACACCAATAAACTGACCTAGAATTTCTCCAAGCATCTCCATTTGGAAAGCGGAAACCAACTTCCAAAGAAAGTAGATGGCCAAAATGCCAAAGAAGATTTTAATGGCAACGGTACCTCTGGTTAGCTTGTAAAGCTGATAAATAATGATGCCAACTAAGACGATGTCTATTCCGTCAATAGCGTTGAAATCTAGAAATCCGAGTGTTCCAATCATGATGCGTTGGCTAAGCTAACAATTTTGATTGCTTCTACGGCGCTTTTGACATCATGAACCCGAAGAATAGCAGCCCCTTTTTGAAGTGCAATGGTATTGGCTACAGTGGTGGCATTTAAGGCATCCGTAGCCTCAATGTTCAATGGTTTGTAAAGCATGGACTTCCGTGAAAGACCTGCCAGTATTGGGCGATTGAGGAAGTTGAATTCGTCCAAGTGCTGTAGTAACTTAAAATTGTGTGCTACCGTTTTACCAAATCCAAACCCTGGATCTAAGCACACATCAGCAATTCCTTTTTGAGCCAAAAGCGACAGTTTCTCGGTGAAAAAGGAATAGACTTCATTCACTACATTTTCATAACTAGGCGCGCTTTGCATGGTCTGCGGGGTTCCTTGCATGTGCATCAATACATAGCTCATTTGGTGCTCCGCTACTACCTCTATCAATGACGGATCAATTGACCATGCACTCACGTCGTTTACCATTCCTGCTCCCGCTTGAAAAGCAGCGTCGGCAACGGAACCATAAAATGTATCGATGCTCACAAAAGCGTTCGGATAACGCTCTTTGATTCCTTCAATGACTGGAACAATGCGTTTCAATTCTTCCTTCTCAGTAATCCTTTCTGCCCCAGGACGTGTGCTTTGTCCGCCAACATCAATAATGTCAACACCATCAGCCACCATGCTGTCAATCCGTTTAAATCCAGTTGAATCAGCGGTGAATCTACTTCCTTCGAAAAAAGAATCAGGAGTGGCATTCACAATACCCATGACAAGTGGAGTTGAACTGGTGATAAGTTGACCTTGGTTACGCAGTGTGAAATTCATGATTTCGAATCAATGGTTGTATCTTTCGGCGGGAAAGTTAATGAACGAATGACGGATACCAACAACCAATACGATGCAGTTATCAATCGCTGCGAAGATATTTTTCAGAAGAAGACAAAAGATTACGGCACTGCATGGCGTATTCTTCGCACTTCTTCGCTGACCGATCAGATTTTCATCAAAGCAAATCGAATTCGAACACTTCAAGAAACGGGAGTAAGCAAAGTTGGTGAAGGTATTGAAGATGAATTTGTTGGGATCATTAACTACTGCGTTATGGCCATGATTCAATTGGAGTTGAATGAAGATGCACCATTGGAACTTCCGGTGAACGAAGGAATGGAGCTCTATCACAAACATGTGAATCAAACGAAAGCATTGATGCAGAAGAAGAACCATGATTACGGTGAAGCATGGCGAGATATGCGGGTAAGTTCTCTCACGGATCTAATTTTAATGAAGCTCCTTCGCGTTAAGCAAATTGAAGATAACAAAGGGGAAACGCTTATTTCTGAAGGAATTGACGCTAACTACCAAGACATGCTAAACTACGCTGTCTTCGCCCTAATTCTCATTTCAGAAGGAGCGAATGCATAGGTGTTAAGACCTTGTTAAATAGAAAACCCCCACGAGTTACAGACGTAAATTGTAAGCAAATTTCAACGTGAACGCACAAAATCTTGCCGCATGAAAGTTATTCTCATCATTTGCCGAATCTTAGTTGGATCCCTGTTCATTGTGTCAGGATTGATCAAGTCAAACGACGTTCTTGGATTTGTATACAAACTAGAAGAGTACTTCGAGCCAGGTGCCCTAAACTTGGAGTGGCTTGTCCCTTACGCACTTCCGCTGGCAATCTTCATTGTCATTGGAGAGGTGTTGCTAGGTGTAGCCTTATTAGTAGGTGCGCTTCCCAAACTCACTAGTGTCTTAACGTTGGTTATCATGTTGTTCTTCACGTGGTTAACGTTCTATACCGACAACTGTGATCCAAACGGTGTGGTAATGGTAGAGAACGCTGCAGGGGTAATGGAAGAAATCCCCAATCAATGTGTACTTGAATGTGGTTGCTTCGGAAATGCCATTCCACTGACCCCAAAAGAGAGTTTCTACAAAGATGTAATCCTCTTGATATTTGTGATACCTATTGTGCTTGGGGCTTTATTCGGACGAATTACACTCAACACAAGCAAGGAAGCGATGTTCATCTACACCTTCTCCATCTTAATTACAGCCTTGTTCTCCATGATGATGCTTGACTGGATGTTCCCTACATTATTTACGGCACTTTGTCTCTTGATTGCATCGTTCATTCAGCGACGCGTTGAAGGGAAGAAGAAAGAGTACCTCATGGCACTTGGTGTGTTGGTTGTGGCTGGAATTTTCCAGTATTCTACTTTGTATCACCTGCCAATGAAAGATTACCGCCCATATGCAGTTGGAGAAAGCGTGCGTCAGAACATGAAGGACGCAGATGCACTCAATGACGAGTTAGAGCCAGGACAAGAACCATATACAGCACCTCAGTACGCTACTGAGTATACGTTTGTGAATATCAAGACGAAGCAAGATACAGTTGTATTGTCTTCTGATTGGCTGCAGATTTACAATGAAGATTGGTTCAAGAACAACTACGAAATCAAAGAAGGTGGTTACGATGGGGCCGAAGTTAAAGTTGCTGACGGTTATGACCCAAGGATCAAGGATTTCGAGGTGATGAGCTACGATGGCGATGACTACACGTATGAAATCGTAGATTATCCTGGTTACACCTTCTTGCACATTTCCAATACATTGGGCAAAGCACATACTTGTCCGCAAGAGTCCCTTACCGCTTTGGCTAAAGAAGCAGAAGCCAATGGACATCAGTTCTTTGCACTTACCAATGCTTCTTATGACGAAGCGGAAGACTACCGTCGTAAACACGAAGCGGCATATCCATTCTTGGTGTGTGATCAGACAGAATTGAAAATTGTAGTAAGAAGCAATCCAGGGCTAGTGCTTTTGCATGATGGAGTAGTGGTTGAAAAATGGGCTGCCTCTGACATTCCGGCATTTTCTGATTTGAATGAATTGATGAAGTAAGGGTGATAAGCTTTCTCCTCCGACGAAGTATTTATGGTATTACCGTGCTTTTTGGCGTGGTTACACTGGTGTTCTTCCTTTTTGGTCTGGTGCCAGATCCAGCAAGGGAGTTGGCCGGACAAACAGAGTCAGAAGAAGTTATTCAAGCCATTCGTGTCAAGTACAATTTAGATTTATCACTCGGACACAGGTACTTGCTCTTCATCAATGATGTTTCTCCATTGTCGCTTTATGCCAACAACACCGAATCCCGACGATACAGATCGAAAGAAGAAGTAGGTGGGTTTGAAGTGTTTTCTGGAGACGATAACAAACTAGTACTTAAAGCGCCTTACTTAGGAAGGTCATATTTAACAGACCGTTCGGTGAGTGCTATTCTCAAAGATGCGTTCCCAGGAACCTTGGTGTTGGCATTGGTGGCCATGCTGTTTGCAATGATCATTGGTATTTTGTTGGGACTTTGGTCTGCACTAAACGAAGGGACGTGGATAGACCGAATGATTCTCCTTACGGCTTCGGTAGGCATGAGCGGGCCTTCATTTTTCATGGCAATTCTAATTGCATGGATTGGTGGTTTTTTACTTTACGATAGCGTGTCTATTTCGCTGTGGATCATTGTTTTACCGTTATTAGCAATACTTGTTCAGCGCATGGTATTGAAGCGAAAAATCCCTGGGTTATTCACCGGCTCCATTGTGCTCGGTACAGTGATGTGGATCGGTGGTTCTAAAGTGGGAATCCCTGCTTTTGGGATGATTTTACCAGGAACGGGATTGCCTATGAACGGGAGTCTTTATACTGTCGATGTTTGGAAAGGAGAGCAATTGGCTTTGAAGAATTTAATCCTTCCCGCGTTGACGTTAGGCATTCGTCCATTAGCAGTTGTCGCCCAATTAATGCGTAACAGTGTACTGGAAGTAAAACGGCAAGATTTTGTGCGAACCGCCAGAGCAAAAGGCCTCAGTGAAGTACGCATCATGTCGAAACACATCCTTCGAAATGCCTTGAACCCAGTTCTTACAGCCGCGTCAGGTTGGTTGGCCTCCATGTTAGCAGGAGCCGTATTTGTAGAGTTTGTCTTTGGTTGGAAAGGAATGGGGCTGGAAGTATTCCGCTCCTTGGAAAAGAACGACTTGCCCGTTGTGATGGGCGCAGTGATGGTGATCGCGGTGTTGTTTGTGATCATTAATACCCTAGTGGATTTGGTTTACGGATGGATTGACCCGCGTGTGAGGCTTAATTAACCTTCGCGTTAAGCAGTGAAATAAGCTTCTGAGATGTGTGGTTGAAATAACGTTTTGTTCGGTAAGAACTTACCCATTGAATGCCTGAGACCGCGTTCGTCAAGAACAGCTCATCTGCCGCCAATAAGTTCTGAGGATTCAACGTGCACTCATACACCTTAATCTGATTCTCCAACGCAATGTTGATCAATTGCATTCGCATGATTCCTCCAACCGGGCCGTCCTGAAGGGTAGAGGTATACAAAACGCCGTTGCTGACCAGAAATAAGTTCGAAGAAGTGGCTTCAATAATTCCGCCTTTGTAATTCTGGATTAAGGCATCGTCCAACATGTTCTCTTTCGCGAAAAGACTTGCCATCACATATAGCCTACAATCGATGTTTTTGAAGATGGCGAGCTTATTGACATCCTTCTTCATATCAACGAAAAGGTCTACTTTCTTCCCTTTTTCGTTCAGTGAAAACTTATTGATTTCCAATGGGTACGCCTCAATCACGTATTCCATTTCATTGCTGGTAGGAAGATAGAACCCTTCCGACTTACGGGTGAACGTAATGCGAATACGGCCTCCAGCGCCAATGTTATTGCGCTCCAAAAGCCCCATGATTTCTTTTTCAAGTTTTTGCAATGTGAATTGAATCTCACGCTCAAACTTATAAGCCTTCATGGTATCGAGAATGCGGGAAAAATGATGGTCTAGGAATAAAGGCTTGCCATTCATAACACGGATGGTTTCGAAAAATCCATCAGCAAAATGAAAGCCGCGATTTGTGACAGCTATGGAAGGTGATTCCGTAGATCGGTATTCGTTTTGACTGTATACGTAAGACATCAGTTACGAAACTAGTGAATCGATGTATTCAATCAAAGGAGCATTGGTCGGAATCAAGATTCCGTTGACACCTGCTTTTGCACCAGAATCAAGGTCGCGCTGCTTATCACCAATAATAACAGACTGTTTTGGATCAATGTCGTAACGCGCTAACGCCCGCTCTACCATTAAACTACCTGGTTTTCGAGTGAGCGATTTGCCGTAAGCATCGTGGTGCGGTGAGTAGAAAATGTTGGTAATAGCAATACCATTTTCTTCACATTTATTGAGAAAAAATGAGTGAATTTCAGCAACGTCATCGTGCGAGTACAGCCCTTTTGCAATACCACCTTGATTGGTTATCAGAACCAGCAGGTAACCAGCGTCATGAAGTTTCTTCATCGATTCCAAGGCTGTTGGCAGAAGCGTAAACTCGCTGATGTGCTTTGTGTAATCTCCAGGATCGTGATTTATGACCCCATCTCGATCTAAAAAAATCGCTTTGTTCATGTGCTAGTAGGTTGCTATTTCAACTAATTTTTTCGGTCCTCTTCTAAATTCACCGCTGCCTTCTGCTACCAGTTTTCCATCGGCATAAAGTCTGCTGATGGCTTTAATCCCCCCATCGAAATTTCCGTTTTCGTCAATGTCAGGACGAAGGGTGACGAGGCCTTCTGCATGAAGAATCTCTGTTGTAACTGGACGTTTCAGTCTTGTTTCGAACCGAACAGTGTACAAAAAGTAGTCCCTGTCCAATGAAGCTGCAGCGAAATAGGCCGCGTCATCTAACATCTTGAAATACATCGCCCCATGTAAAGACCCGGCGGCATGGAAGTAATTCTCATCGAAACGGCTATCAATTTCACATACGCCGTCGCCAATCTTAATTGCTGGCTTTGGCAGGGTGTGGTTCACGGGCGCAGATAAATACATTGCCTTTAGTCGTTCAAAATGATTTTCCATGGTGCAAAAGAACGAACACCGCAGCCGTATACCAAATTCATACTGGCAGTTTTCAACATTGTGGAAAATAATTTGAAAACCAAGTGTTATCATCTTGGTATGTCATGTAAAAAAGAACCATTTTTGTTTAGTCGCCTTTTATTATCTCTTTATAAACTGGTCTTCTGAAAACGAATCTCACAGCCGAAAAGCATCTTGATGCATGGAAGTTATTGCTTCAGAGTGTGTTACTCTGGGACAGCGACATGTGCTGTATATCTTATTCTAAGGAAAGCCCGATGAATTTCGCTGGGATTCTACCAGCAGCTATCGTGGGTAAACACTTAACTCAAATACCTGGTCTGGTAAGAGCAACAGAAGTGCTAAGGTCATTTGAAAAAGCCATGGTCACCGGCAAACCAGTGCCGTTTTCACGAGATATAACCGTGGATGGAAGAGAAGCCCAAATAGAAAGCTCCGTTTCCTACATCGCAGAAGATCAAGGACAAGGTTTTTTCCTTTCGGTATGTCACAAGGTATCTTCAGAAATTGAATCTGACACTCCTTTTCAGGCTTGGGACTCACTTTTTGCAACAAGCTCTGAAATCTATGCTTGTGTAGATACCGCTGGCCGTGTACTGAGACTGAACAATAATTTTCTAGGCCTTCCTCCATCGCAATGGATCGGACAAGGTTTGGTGAACTTCATTGAAGAAGAAGATCAGCAAGTCTTTGAAATAGCACTCAAAAACACCTTCGTGACTGCAGAACTCATGCGGTTAGAGCTCATGGTAAAGGGAAAGTGGTTTTCGCTTACCATTAATCCATGGGTAGAAAACAACCGTGTGGAATACGTGGTAGTGCTGTTTAGGGACATTACAGATGAACGTCGTCGCAATCAAAAGAACCAAGGCCGAATGGCACTTCTGAATGATGCATTGTCTAGGTCCGAAGAAGCTATTTTCCTGATTCGAATGGATGGAAAAGTGGCGTTCCACAACAAGTCGGCCGCAGAGATGGTTTCTCCGATTCCATTTCACATCGATAATTTGCGCCTACAGCTTCGGAATGGCTTGCTATCTGTAGATGGAAAAAATCCAATAACACCAGATGAACTTAGCATCTTTGAAGTGTTAGAAGGGATGGAGCCTCGAAAGGAGCGCTTCATTATTAAATCAATCAGGGGTTACTTACCTGTTGAAAGCACCGTTCAAACGCTAGACCCTGAAGGAACTCGCGTAGAATATGTGTTGTGGACCTTGAGAAACATATCCCAAGATCACGCAAGAATACGCGGATTGGAAAAGGTAAATGAACACCTGGATCACTTTGTGAAAGCCGCGGCGCATGATCTCAGATCGCCAATTGCCAATTTGCAAAATTTAGCGGTGCTCATGCGGAAAACGAAATCGATAGAGCAAAGCAAACTACTCGCCGATCAAGTTGGTCAAAGTGCAACTCAACTTCAAGAAGTCATTGGTTCAATGATGGAACTGGCCGAAGCCAGGGCTTTTGAACACCTTCGCTCTGAAGACGTTTCATTCGAGAATTTGTTGGACGATGTCAAAGGTTCATTGAGTGGGCCATTGCTTGATTATGGCACCACGTTGAACGCTCATTTTGACGCCGCGCCTGCGATTCAATACAACAAAGCCTTGCTTCGAAGCATCGTGTTCAACTTGTTATCGAATGCCATCAAGTACAAGCACCCTGATCGATTCCCAGTAGTTGAAATTGAAAGTTCAAAAGCTGAAGAATTCGAAGATGCCGTTTGGTTAACGGTAAGCGACAACGGAATCGGAATGGACTTGTATTCGGTAGGCAAGAACTTGTTTAAGCCCTTTTACAGAGTGAAAAAAGAAGGTGTCGGAAAAGGAATTGGCCTGAGTCTAGTAAAGAGTTTCGTAGAGCGAAATGGTGGTGAAATCAGAGTGGAAAGCACACCGAATGAAGGAACTAAGTTTAAGGTGTTGCTAAGAAGCTACGCTGAAAATTACGACACTCTCCAATACAATCTGTTCGAAGAAGATTAACCAATTCGAAGTCCATTGGACACCGCCGCTTCAGGTGCTAAAAGAATCACATCTCCATCTTCGCCTACTGCCCCTAAAATCAAGCATTCCGACATGAAATGAGCAATTTGCTTGGGAGGAAAGTTCACAACAGCGACCACTTGTTTGCCTGCTAAATCTTCCTTTGAATAGCGTTTTGTAAGCTGAGCACTTGTTTTTTTCACACCTAGATCTTTCCCGAAATCAACCCACAATTGGTACGATGGATTTCTCGCTTCAGGAAAATCTCTGACTTCTAGAATGGTGCCAATGCGCATGTCTACTTTTTGGAAATCGCTGAACTCTAGCATAACAACATTTTTTTTTCAAAAGTACGTGGTTTCGATTGTTGAAGAATCACACGGCATAAATTGCGCGCCTTGCCTCATCATACTTACCTTTAACCCAAATTCTACTTATGTCTTGGCCAACATTTAACGCATCAGATTTCCCTAAGACTTCACCTGAAGAATGGCGTGAAAAAGCCCTTCAGGATCTCAAAGGCAAGTCGTTGGAATCGCTCACATGGATGAGTGAACTAGGAGAAGTGCCTCCCATATTTCACCCTGAATCGGAAGTTCCAGCGAATGAGCTACCGCCTCGATCAGTAAGTAATTCAGACAACTCTTGGGAGATTGCTCAGACTTTTTCAGCCAAGAACACCAATAAAGAGGTTGTGGACTCCCTTATGCAGGGGTTGTCATACCTCACATTGGAAATAAATACTGGAGAAGAATCATCGATTCATGAATTGCTCAAAGGAGTGCATGTTGAAATGGTTTACTTGAAGTTTAAAGGTGATTATAGCATCAATCAATTGGTCAAAGAGCTGCTGCAGTTTTGTGAAAACACATCTCAGAAGGCAACAAGCATGAAAGGGTGCTTCGGTGTAGATCATTTCACCAAAGCACTTCAGTCAGGAACTATTGATGCCGATAAGATTAAAGAGAGCATCGGCTTGCAGTTGAACTTAGTAACTGAGAATTTTCCTGCTATGAGGTGTTTGCCCGTAGCGGCAGCCACGTATTTTGAAGCGGGAGCGAATGATGTGACTGAATTGGCGTTGGCCTTAAAAATCGGACAATTGGCCTTGGAGGCTGGCTTGGCCAATGGCTTGTCGGTTGATGATGTTGGAGCTCTTCTGGAGTTCGAAATGGCATCTAGCCCAAGCTACTTCAATTCAATTGCGAAATTCCGCGCCTTGCGAAGCATGTGGGCGTCTGTGATTGAAAGTTATTCGCCAGATCACGCTTGTTCCGCTGTTATTTGGATAGAAGGGGTGACCAGTGAGCGTTATTTCGCTACCAATGACCACAGAAACAATTTGCTTCGAACTACCACTGAAGCAATGTCTGCAATCATCGGTTCTTGTGACAGTGTGAACGTTTCCTCATGTTCAAAAGGAGCTTTTGATGCAGATGAAGCACGTTGGGCAAGAAATATTCAGCATTTGCTTCGCGAAGAAGGATGGCTTGACGCCGTCATTGACCCCGGAAATGGGAGCTATTACATCGAACAGCTTACTGCACTATTCATGGTTGAAGCATCAAAGCAACTTCAACAGTGGGAGGCAAAAGGAGCGTTTCACTCATTGGAAGTATTGCAAGATATACGCGATCACATTACTTCAAATAGGGCCAAGCTGATTGAAGCGGCACAAAATGGAAGCCATGTAATTGTTGGTGTAACCAAGTTCAAACCCAAGGAGCCACTTCCTGAAAAAGGAAACATCGCATCTAGTCTGTTTTCACCTTTCAATGTGCCATTGGCGCTTGATCAAACCGTTGCGCAATGAAAAAGATAGGAAATTTGCCATATGCCCAGCGTTCTAAGCAGGCGACCAAGGACACCAAGACGTATGATGAGCGATTAACGGCGGATCAATTGCCGCTAAAAGGAAAATACACGGCGTTCAATACTACACCACCGGAACATTTGAAGTTTTCTTCAGGTCTCCCTCCGTTTCTAAGAGGTCCCTATACCAGCATGTATGCTTCAAGACCTTGGACAATCCGTCAGTATGCAGGTTTCTCAACGGCTGAAGCGTCCAATGAGTTTTATAGAGCGAATTTGAAAGCCGGACAAAAAGGCTTGTCTGTAGCATTCGATTTAGCCACCCACAGAGGCTATGACAGCGATCACCCACGCGTAGAAGGAGATGTTGGAAAAGCTGGAGTAGCAATTGACTCAGTGCTTGATATGAAAGTGCTGTTCGACCAAATCCCGTTGGACAAGATGTCTGTTTCAATGACGATGAACGGGGCTGTGATTCCGATCATGGCGTTTTACATCGTTGCGGCAGAAGAGCAAGGAGTGAGTAAGGATAAGCTGGCCGGAACCATCCAAAATGATATCCTCAAGGAGTTTATGGTGCGGAATACCTACATCTATCCGCCTAAACCGTCTATGCGCATTATATCTGATATTTTCGAGTACACGTCGAAGAACATGCCGAAGTTTAACTCTATCAGTATCAGTGGATACCACATGCAAGAGGCAGGAGCTACTCCTGACATTGAATTGGCGTATACCTTGGCAGATGGTTTGGAATATGTTCGTGCTGGAATAGCCGCAGGGATGGATATTGATTCGTTTGCACCAAGACTCTCTTTCTTCTGGGGGATTGGAATGCAGCACTTCACTGAAATTGCAAAAATGCGCGCGGCAAGATGGCTTTGGGCTAAAATCATCAAGCAATTCGATCCGAAGAACAACAAATCAATGGCGTTGCGTACGCATTGTCAAACCAGCGGTTGGAGTTTAACAGAGCAAGATCCTTACAACAATGTAACCCGGACGTGTATTGAAGCATTGTCTGCCGCACTCGGTGGAACACAGTCGTTGCATACCAACGCATTGGATGAAGCAATTGCCTTGCCTACGAAGTCGTCTGCTAGGATTGCGCGAAACACCCAGCTTTTCTTGCAACACGAGACAGATATTTGCAAGGCAATTGATCCGTGGGCGGGAAGCAAGTATGTGGAGTCACTCACCAAAGAAATTGCCGAGAAAGCATGGACACTTATTGAAGAAATTGAAGAACTTGGAGGTATGGCTGCTGCCATTGAAACAGGGCTTCCTAAAATGCGCATTGAAGAAGCTGCAGCGCGAAAGCAGGCGAGAATTGATAGTGGTAAAGACGCTATTATTGGAGTTAACTTGTTCAAGCCTGAGACCGAAACCGAGATTGATATTCTTGAAGTGGACAACAACGCAGTGAGGTTGGGTCAGATTGAACGATTGACGGAAATGAAACGCACCCGGAATTCGGAAGCGGTAGCGGAAAGCTTAAGAGCCATCGAAGAATGTGCGGCATCTGGTAAAGGGAACTTGCTGGAGTTAGCAGTAGAAGCCGCTAGAAATCGAGCCAGTCTGGGTGAGATTTCGGATGCTATGGAAACTACTTTTGGTAGGTATAAAGCTACACAACAGAGCATCTCAGGCGTATATTCAGCAGAAGCAATGGAACAAGATGATTTTAAGAAAGCCAGAGAAATGGCTGATCAATTCGCCACAGTCAGCGGAAGACGTCCGCGTATTATGATTGCGAAAATGGGGCAAGACGGACATGATAGAGGAGCGAAAGTCATTGCTACTTCTTTCGCAGACATAGGCTTTGATGTTGATATTGGCCCGCTATTCCAGACGCCGGCAGAAGCTGCCAAGCAGGCAGTTGAGAACGACGTGCACATATTGGGTGTGTCATCGTTAGCGGCCGGACATAAAACGCTCGTTCCACGGGTTATTGAAGCGCTGGAAGGAGAGGGGAGAGAAGATATTCTTACTGTTGTTGGTGGTGTTATTCCTAAACAAGACTACGAATATTTGTACAATGAAGGGGTTGTAGGCATCTACGGACCTGGTACAAACATATCGATTGCTGCACAGCATATCCTTGAAATCCTAATTAAAGCTTACTCGAACTAACTTCAGTGTTCGTAAGTAGAAAAGGTGCCATCTGAATAACATACAATGACACGCTCTATGGTTTTGGCGCTGTTGGGCTCCAGTTCTTTTTGAGTGCGAGCCGGAAGTGGTGTCGTCTTAGGAATCTGGGTGTTGCTTGTTACAGATGTATCATTCTCAGATTTCGTGACTTCCTCATGAATCGTTGCTTCCAAGGTATCTTCAGTGCTGATTGAAGAAGGTGTTACATTTGTAAACATCTTTCCTTTGCCGTGTAATAGCCATCTGGTATCCAACTCTGGATAAACATCGCTTAAAGTGGAGAGGAATGAGACGCTAGGCCTGTTTCTACCATTGATTAGATGTGATATTGCAGATCGTTGAACACCACACTTCTCTGCTAACTCTTTGGGTTGAAGCGTATAATGTTTAAGTATTTGTGCTATTCGTTCACTGAAACTTTCCATGGATACAAATGTAACAAAACATCGTTACAAATGTAACTACAGGATGGTTTATTAGCAGTTACAGTTGTAAACTAAGAAATCGAAACGAAAACCATATCTAGGAGAAATTGCTGTGTTTCCAGTTCAGTTCATTTATCCTAAAGTGCTGGAAAACAAACGGGTAAAGTGTTTTTTTCATCCGAAATTACAAATGTATCAGGAGAATGCCTCGTTGTTCAAATCGTGCCCAAGAATGAAATCAGCAACTTCAAGCCTTCTTTTCCCTTGTGGTTGAAGCACTAGAATGGAATAAAGTTTATGGTCGCCGCAAACAACATACATCCCTTCTTTATCTTGAATGATGCTCCCAGGGTTAGCGTTGGATGTTCTTTCAGTTGGAATCCCAAAATGGATTTTATAAGTGGATTCGCCCAAGAAAGTCCATGCTGAAGGAAAAGGGTTTAGCCCTCTAATGAAGTTGTGAATTTGAGAAGCTGGCTTAGACCAATCTAGTTGACAATCTTCTTTGAACAGCTTTGGAGCTGGTCGAAAATTTAAAAGATCAAACTGATTCTGAGGAACGGCTTCAATTGTGCCGGAGAATACGTTGGTACACGTTTCCACGAGAAGCGCTGCACCCATTTCTTTCATCGTATCATGAACATCTCCAGTTGTATCGTTCACGCCAATTGCAAATTCAGCTTGTTTCAGAATGTTACCGGTGTCTATTTCCTTCTCAATGAAGAATGTTGAGCATCCAGTACGCTCGTCGCCATTCATAACCGCCCAATGAATGGGGGCTGCACCTCTATAATCAGGAAGAAGTGATCCATGCAGGTTGATCGTGCCGTATTTCGGCATTTGCCACACCACCTCAGGCAACATACGAAAAGCGACAACCGCAAACAGATCCGCATTCCATGCTTTCAGCGCATCGGTAAATTCAGGGTCTTTCAATTTAAGAGGCTGTAACAGCGGTATATCGTGAGCTACTGCATACTCCTTCACTGCGGATGCCTTCAGCTTTCGCCCTCTTCCTGCTGGTTTATCAGCAACAGTTACTACACCTACAACGTGGTGTTCAGACTCATGCAGGGCTTTCAAAGAAGCCACTGCAAAGTCAGGAGTGCCCATAAATACGATTCGTTTCAATTGTGTCAAATTTGGTGGTACCTCCAATTCGATTTCCATAAGTAAACCCCACTGAAAATACCGATAAGTGCAAAATACAAGTAGTCAGTCATCCAAATAATATGGATTGGCTGAGGAGAGCGTATGGTCAAATGGTACACCAAGATGATATACGCCGTTACACATGCAAACTCAATGAGCATGCCAACCTTTGTTTTTCCTGCTCCTTCAAGCGTGTTGAATAAAATACTTGAGAATGAAAAGATCATCATGGCTACAAACACTACGCGAAGTGAGTCAGCCATGGCTTCTAGTCCCGCTTGATCAACAAAGAAGTAGGACGAAATGGCTTCTGGATAGAGTACCAATCCGTGGCACAAGATCGCGATTCCAGCGACATTGATAAACACAAGTCGTTTCATGGCTAAGCCAAGTTCCGACTGGCGCATTTCAGCTATCAAGGTTGAAATAACTGTTCGGGTAGTATAACTTACCCCCATAACGGCGACAAAAGCCAACATATAGGTGTTTCTGACAATGTTTGAGACCTTTAGTTCCATGCCGCCAACCTTTTCTACAAAGAAGAAGAAGGTGGTCCAGGTACTCAGCGCTACAATTTGTTGAATGATCAATGGGGTAGAGAGCTTCATGAGCTTTGCACCAACGCCATTCCCAATGGAAAAGACGCCCTTCCAAAGTCCGTAAATGTCGTCGCGGAATTTCCAAATAGTGAAGAGTATCATGAACGAAGCGCCAGCAATTTCAGCGATTAGAGTGGCCAAAGCTGCCCCTTCGTGCTTCATCTCAGGGAAAATCCCAACACCAAAAATCAGCAACCAATCGAGCAAAATATTGAGTCCGGCTGTGATGATCATGGAAATGGACAACACACCTGTTTTTCCTGTTCCTATGTAAACGCTATTCAGGACCAAAACTGGTAAGTAAATCAAGAGTCCTAAGCTTCGTATGGAGAGAAACTCCTTCATGATGCGCAAGACCCCTTCGGATGCTATAATATGCTGATAAACGAACACGTCTAGCACTAGGAACACGAGGTAGAGCATTAGCGCAATCAGGGTGGCTATTCGAAATCCACTTCCAAACCAAACACCTACTTCGTGCGGTTTCCCTTCACCAATGCGCCTTGCAATGAATATTTGGGTGCCTGAAGACAAGCCAATACCAAACATGATGGCGGTAATGTAGAGCATGCTAGCAATGCCTGCTCCATTCAGATAGTCTTCTCCAACTTCTGTGAGGAAGATGTTATCTGTTAGAACAACTAGAAATTGAACGAACGCACCCAACGAAAGCGGGAGAGCAATCGAAAGTAGCGACTTGTAGCTTATATCTAGTTTTTCAGCCATTGAAACGTGCGATGATTTTTTCGCTTTCTCGGATACTCTGTTTCGCCCAAGAGAGCTTTAATTCATTCTGAGCATCAACAGAAAGAGGCCAGTCGATGTTTTCCTCTCTTAATCTTTTCGTGAGTTCGTAAAGGCTCAAGGCAGCCGCTACGCTAATGTTAAAGCTTTCGGTAAAACCATACATCGGAATCCGAACAAATAAATCAGCTTCATCCATTACATCTTGTGTAATCCCACTTACTTCGGTTCCAAAGACCAATGCTACTGGTTCATCTAGTGGTAAATCACTTATGGTGTAATCATCTTTATGCGGGGTGGTGGCGGCTATTTTATACCCTTTCTTTTTAAGCGCTTGTAAGCAAGATTTGGTGTTGGAAGTGCCTTCGTTGTACCTATTGATAGAAAGCCATTTACTTGCGCCTAAGGAAACTCCTTTGTTCACTTCCCAATCGTTGTCGTTTTCAATAATATGTACATCCTGCACCCCGAAACAATCACAACTACGTAAAACAGCGCTAGCATTGTGAGGTTGATAAATGTTCTCTACAACACACGTCACATGTCGAGTGCGGTCGCTAGCCATTTTGTCAAACAATGCAGCACGTTCCTCGGTCATGTATTCCTTGATGTAATTGTATAAAGCTTCGGTCATAGCATTGGGCAAAAAAAAAGCCTCCCGTAAAGGAGACTTTTCAATGTGTTCAGAGGTGAATTACTTCACTTTAGTAGAAAGCTCAGCTCCTGGCTTGAACTTAACAACTTTTTTCGCTTTGATTGTAATTTCTTTTCCTGTTTGTGGGTTACGCCCTTTACGTGCAGAACGCTCAGAAACAGAGAAAGAACCAAATCCAACAAGTGCAACACGGTCACCTTTCTTAAGTGCAGATGATGTTGTGTCGATAAATGCATCTAGTGCACGCTTTGCGTCAGCTTTAGAGATTCCTGCTCCTTCTGCCATTGACTCTACTAATTCAGCTTTGTTCATTTTTTCAAATTTTTAGTTAGACATTCGATGAATCGTGACAAATATATAGGCTAAAACGCGCGACTGGCAAGGATTGCCGTAAAAAAAGGTCCATTTTGTTGAAAAGTGCAGTTAATTGTTGAAAAGTACGAGGTATTTCACTGCTTTTCCGCTTCAATTAAGGGTTTCAGAAGGTAGGAAGCCAATTTTGCTCGAACAATTCACTTCCAGATTCGTTATGTATATAAGATAAAATCCATTTTTGCTTAAAACCTCAGAAGAATGAAACAAATCTACTTTTTAGCCTGCGCACTTGTGGTGTCGTTAGGGATCAATGCACAAACAACTCATAACGTAGAAGCTGGAGGAACACCTCAAGGAGATGTCCTGCCATACTTCGAACCTCAGTTCATTACCATTGAAGTTGGAGATGAAGTTGTATGGACCAATGTTGAAGGTTTTCACGGGATAGCTACCACTTCCGGTCCTGAGACGTTTGGAACAGGTAATGGAAATGCACCTTGGGAATACTCGTTCACATTTACAATGGAAGGAACCTATGATTACGAATGTCCAGTTGGAAGTCATGCAGACACTCAGTTTGGAACCATTACCGTAGTTGCTCCTAAATCAGTAGGAGAGATCACACCTAAAATTAACTGGAACGTTTTTCCTAATCCAGCAGCAGAATTCACAACTATTGAAATCGGTGGTTTTGGACATCAAGGAACCGTTACCTTATTTGACTTAACAGGTGCGCTGATTTTAACCGAGAATATTCAATCTGGATCGAATAGAATCGATATCTCAGAATTCAGTACCGGCCTATATATCGTTGAAGTAAGATTCAATGAAGCGGTCGAACGAAGAAGACTAACGATTAAATAATTTTTGAAAAGGGCTTCGGCCCTTTTTTTTATGCCTTGTTTAGATAACGTAAGAAGTATTCGGCAGAAGGGCGTTTTCTGTAATCGTCTGTTTTGTGGATAGCCATCACCTTGTTCTGCTCATCAAGAAGCAGGGCATAGGGCTGATGTAATTTACTTTTATAGCCAAACAACGTGAGCCCAA
>JAQWQB010000054.1 GCA_029245065.1 Flavobacteriales bacterium
TCGAAATTCCCATTTTCGTAAGCTGTGTTGGCTTCGTCAAATATGATTTCCCAATTTTCATCTTGAGCGGCACAAACCGACGGAATGAACAGGAGTAGGAGCAGGAGCTTTTTCATTTGACAGATTCAATTTCAGTGAGAATAGCATTTGCTTTATCCAAGTCGCCCGCAATTTCAGACGTAGAGATTGGAGCGAATCGAGCCATGACCGTTTTGTCCCATAAAGCAAGAAAGGAAGTGGTAGCTTCTTCGCTAGCATAAGCTCCCAATCGAGTGGCAATGGTTTCTCTTGACAGCTTGCTTCGTTCCAAAAAGAACTTGTCCATAAGGTATTGCTCAAGCCCGTTTTGCAAGGCACCGTAGAACGCAGCCGGATCATTGTCGTGCTTCTTCGCCTCATTCAACCATTTTTTCATGGTTTTTCCAGCTCGTTTCTGTTTGTAGCCAGAAACATCAGCCATTTTTTTCTTTCGGTTGGATCGAGCGATCAGGGAAAAAATGAAAAGGGCAAAAGGCGAACCGTAGAGGAGGTAAAAAGGCAAACTTCCAAAAAAGATGCTGCCCGGAAGCTTCATTTTCTTCGGTTTTGGTTTGATGTAGCGAATGTCCTGATTCAGAATCTGTACATCTGTTTTGCCATTGAAGGCGTAGTTTACATCTACGCCATCTGCATTTTCTACCACCTGGAGTATCACTTGTTCCCAGCGCAGAGGTGTGTAAGCTGCACTGGCGCTTTTGAAATAGGAAGTAGAAAAATCGGGAAGGGTATAGGTTCCTGCTGAGCGTGGAATGACGACGTACTCAAAACTTCGTTTGCCTGAAATACCATTTGCAGTAACTGAAATACGGTCCCTGATTTCAGGGTCGTACACTTCCAAGTCCTCAGGCCAATCAAGAACAGGTGCAGGTATCAATTTCATATTTCCGGTTCCTGTGAACTCCACTTTCACGGTAAGCGCTTCGTTTGCTTTCAGTTCTTCTGCAGAGGTAGATACCGTCATGCTAAGCTTCTTGAATGTTCCTAAGAAAGAGTTTGGTTTTCCGGCGGGAAGTGGCTTTACGTCAATCTTTATTGAAGAGGCCTTCGCACTAATTTTTTGGTTATTGAAAAAATTACCAACCACCGCATTCATTGAAAAATTGTCAATGATTAATTCTCCTGATTGTTGTGGGAACAGCACGTCAACTTTCAAGGTAGCCATCTGATAAGTTTTGCCGTTAACAGATACATTCGCCCATTGTCCTTGGTGATCAGCAACGTTTTCTGACCAAAACCCCTTTAAATCAGGTAGTTCATATTGATCAATTTGAAAGTTTCGATAGCGTTGATATACGTTGTATTTCAATGTGATGGGTTCTCCTACGAAAACCTCTTTTTTACTCGGTTGGAGCACGAGAAAGAAGTCGTTACTGCCCTCAGATTTGTTCGTCACCTTCAGATTAAATGGCGAAGTAGTAAACGTCCCTTTTGACGTTACAACCTCAACAGCGGGCATCTCATACGTTCCTTCTTTTGGCGCGCGAAACGTATAGGAGTAGGAATAAATCTTCGATCTTCTACCATTCCCGCTTTGGAACTGTTGTCCTATAGCAGGCCCACCCAGAAATTGCAAGCCCTTAATTTGCCGCATGCGCACATCACCATCAATCCCATCTATTGAGATGGTAAACTTGAATGCTTCTCCTGGTTTTACGGGGTTTTTGTTCACCGAAGCAGAAGCTGACTGTCCCAAAGATGGAAGACAAATGCAGGATAAAAACAGAAGTATTAGGATGTTTTTCATCTCACCAGTCTTTTTCAATTTTCTTCTTTTTGCCCTTTGCTTTCTCTTTCTGAAGCTTTTGTTGAAGCATTTTCTCTTTCTGATTAAGTGCTTCTAGCATTCGCTCGGCGTCGTCTTTGCTAATTTGCATGGGCTGGGCTTGCTGCTGCTCACCCGCTTCGCCATCTTCTCCTTCCTTAGATTGTTGTTGCTCTTCGTCTCCCTCTCCTTCTTCGTCTCCTTCTCCCTCTTTTTCTTTTTCGTCCTCACCTTCCTTTTCTTCATCTCCTTCGCCATCTTGCTCTTCCTGATCACCCTCTTGATCGTCTTCACCCTCCTGCTCATTATCGCCTTCTTGTTCCTCGTCTCCTTCCTGTTCTTCCTCGTTCTCTTGCTCCTCTTCGTTCTCTTGGTCTCCGTCTTGTTCCTGCTCTTGCTCTTGCTGCTGTTGAAGCATGCTTTTAGCATAGGCGTAATTGTACCGCGTATCGTCGTCTTCAGGGTTTAGTTTCAACGCATTCTTGTAGGCGGTGACCGCTTCTTCAAGTTTATTCTGTTTCAAGAGCGTGTTGCCTATGTTGTGGTACGCATTGGCTTTTTCAACCGCATCGTCTGTGTTTTGAGCAGCTCGTTGAAAGGATGTCAATGCTTCATCGTACATACCTTGCTTGTATTGGGCATTTCCTTGATTGTATGTGGCAACGCCCTCCGGACCGCCTAATTCTTTCCCAACGCGGTACAAGCTGTCTGCTTTCGCAAATTCCCCTTTTGAGTATGCTTTGTTTCCTGAGATGATAGACATCTTCCCTTTTTGACTCAGCGCACTCAATGAAAAGAGCATTCCCATCAATAATATGACTGCGTGCTTCATACTCATATCGATAACTTATTATTCCATTTTCGCTCTCCTAAAAGCATTTCAATGACCAAGAGAAGTAGGCCAATGACAACGAAGAACTGAAAACGATGTTCGTACTCTGAAAACTCAACACTACCAGATTCTACTTCATTCATCTGGCCCATATCGTCAAAAATAGGGGAGAGGTTGACGAAGGATTTTCCAGAACGAATGAAAACTCCATCGCCAGCTTGAACAATATCTACTAGCATAGACTCATTCAAAGAAGTTACCACCGTGTTGCCTTCTCCATCAGTTTTGTAACCAATTCGGTTCCCTGAGCTATTGTATTCCGGAATTGGAGCGCCTTCTGGGGAACCCATTCCAACAGCGTATACTTTTACACCAAGGTTTTTGGCCTGCTGAGCAGCAGATTGAGCATCATCTTCGTGGTTTTCTCCATCCGTAAAAATGAGAACGGCCTTTCCGGCTTCACTTTCCGGGTCGAAACTCTCTACACAAAGGTCAATAGCAGTGCCAATAGCCGTTCCTTGAGAAAGCACACTATTGGTTTCTATTGCATTGAGAAATACTTTGGCCGATTGAATATCTGTGGTAATGGGGAGCTGCACATAAGCGTCTCCGGCAAAGACAACCAGTCCAATACGATCACCGTCCAGTTTGCCAATAAGCTGTTGGATGGTTTGTTTCGCGAGGTCCAGTCTACTTGGTGAAAGGTCTTCTGCCAACATGCTATTCGAAACATCGATGGCAACCATAATATCAATTCCTTGTGTTTGAACCGTCTCGGGCTTAGTGCCAACTTTTGGGTCAATAAATCCTATGATAACAAACGCCACACCTAGTCTCCATATAAGAAAACGAAGCACGGTGCTTGAGAGTGATCGGTTTGGCAATACAACTGGAACCAATGCCGGATCAGAAAAGCGTTTCAGAACCTTGTTTCGCCAAGCTAAGAAAAGGATGAAAATCCCCAGCGCAACAAGGGTAACAGGGATGAGGTAAACGCCATCAGGATTGTCTACGGTAATGTTGGGAGATATTCGCTTTACGAAGAAGTAGCCACCAATGAATAAACTCCAAAATAGCAATTCGGTCACCACCAATAGAATGCTGATCCACCCGGTTCGATATGTAGTTCCCTTGCTCATGTCAAGCTCTTTAGAAATACATATCGAAGGATAAATTCGGCCAGCAGCAACGCCAAAGCAACCATTAGATAAATCTTGAATTCTTCCGTCTTTCTATTGATTTGAAGAACATTAAAGCGCGTCTTTTCGAGCAAATCAATTTCGCTATAGATGCTTCTCAATTTTTCTTCACTGGTAGCGCGGAAATACTTCCCGCCCGTTTGATCTGCGATGGATTTTAGAATCTCTTCGTCAATTTCAACCGGGCGCCAATCGTAGATGTATCGACCGTTATTCATAGCCACAGGCGACTTGGCTTTTCCAATGGTGCCAACGCCAACCGTATATACTCTTATGTCAAATAACTCAGCTAACTGCGCTGCGTCTTCAGGTTGAATTTGGCCCATGTTATTCACTCCATCAGTTAGCAACACAATGACCTTACTTTCAGCCTCAGAGTCTTTTAATCTGTTCACAGCTGTCGCAAGGCCCATACCAATAGCTGTTCCGCCTTCAACCATTCCGGTGCGCAGAGCTGCCAGTCCGTTTTTTACCACCAGATGATCTGTAGTGATAGGAACCTGTGTGAAGCTCTCGCCCTCGTAGACAACAACCCCAATTCGGTCATCTGGACGTTCTTCAACGAACTGAATGGCTACTTTTTTCGCGCTTTCGAGTCGGTTTGGTGAGAAATCTTGCGAAAGCATACTCAAACTCAAATCCATTGCGAGTACGATGTCTATTCCTTCTCGCGTGAGATTTTCCGTGCTACTGCTAGATTGAGGCCTAGCAATCACCACAATTAAGAAGAACATGGCAACCACTCGAAACATGAAAAGCCAGTGCCTGTTGAGTTGTGCCCAAGTACTTTTCCAATTGTTGACCATGCTTGGCACGCGAACGGCGCTTTGAAGCTTGAATCGACGGAAATGGAAATACACACTTAGTAGCGGTATGAGAATCAACAGGTAGAAAGCTGCACTCCACTCGAATTCATGCCTATTTCGAATCCATAGAAACCCGATAAGCACCATAGCATTAACTAAGGTGAGAAAGAGGGCTGATATGAGTGAAGATCGTTTCATTTGGCTTGAACTACTTCTGCGGTTTGTTCAACAAAAGCGAAAGCGTTGAGCATGGCTGATTCATTCTCTTCAGGAACAGCTTTGTACTTCGCAAATTTCACGAGGTCAGCTACGTTAAAGAGCTTTGGAAGTAAAGCAAGGTGCTCACCTGCTAGACCATAGGTTTTGAGTTGCCCTAATACTTCTGCAGACGTTTCCTCCATGGCTGGAATTTGAAAACGAGCTTCAATATAAGCCCTCAAAATATCGGTCAACTCTGTATGATAAGCCTTGGTCATTCCTTTTTGCCACAACCCCTTTTCTTTTAATTTTTGCAATTGTTCAAGAGCTGTTATATGCGCTGGTGTAATCACTTTTGGAGTCTCCTTATTTGGAGCAATTTTCTTTTCTCTCTTGCTCAACTTAATCAGCACGAAGATCACAACCGGCAGTAAGAACAAGATCAAGATTACCCACCAAAGATGACCATATCGTTCCCAAAAAGTGAGGTTTACTAGTTGAATGTCTTTGATGTCTTTGCTTTCTGCTTTCAAGTCAACTTGCACTGGAGCTACGCGAAGTAACACGGCATTGCTTTCGACCTTGGTTCCGTTAAAGTCGAATGGCAGTGGTTTGATAACATGAAAGCCCGTGTCGAAAGCGGCAATGCGCATGGTAAGACGTTGCCTAAAGAGATAGGGATCGTCTGGGTTTACTAGTGAAGTATCGATAGGACCGGTTGAAAGAATGTCAATAGCACTGGACAAGGTGTCTTCAAGCGTCGGCCACGTGACTGTTGCTCCTTCACCGGTATCAATTCGATAATCGAATTGTATGAGTAGGTTGGTTTGACCACCGAGTTTCACAACGTTCGTATCCAACTCAATCAAAGCTGTTTGAGCAAATCCTGTGAACGACATCACAATCCCTGTGGCTAGAAGAAGTGCTTTCATCTCAGGAACCTCGTTGTTTGAATAACTGCATCAGCGGTTGAACGTAAGGTTTGTTCGTGAAGACATTGATATGATCCACGTTGGAGCGCGTCATGGTGTCTTTTATCCATCGCTGATGCTCTGAAAAAGCAGCTGTTAGTGCTTTTTTGTTTTTCGAAGAACCTGTGTTGACCCACTGCATTTCGCCCGTTTCACTGTCTGTCAATAACATCCAGCCGGCCCCTACCAATTGTTCTTCAGCAGGGTCTGTAGTTTGTATGGCAATGAGGTCATGCTTTCTAGATGAGATCTTCAAGATTTTTTCAAACCCTCTATCTTGAAGGTCACTGATTAGGAAACAGATAGCGCGCTTTTTAATTACACGATTCATGTAATCAAGGGCCATTGATAGATCGGTTCCTTTGCTTTCAGGTTTGAAATCAATCAATTCTCGGATAATCCGCAAAATATGTGATCGTCCTTTTTTAGGAGGAATGAAGCGTTCAATTTTGTCAGAAAAGAATAAGACCCCAATTTTGTCATTGTTCTGAATGGCAGAAAAGGCAAGCACTGCAGTGATTTCGGTAATGAGTTGCTGCTTGGTCTGTTGGCGAGTTCCGAAGTTCCCAGATGCAGAAACGTCTACCAAAATCATGGCGGTCAACTCTCTTTCTTCTTCAAATATTTTGACATAGGGATGCCCCATACGTGCCGTCACGTTCCAATCTATGAGTCGAATTTCGTCTCCGTGCTGATACTCTCTGTTTTCGCTGAAAGCCATCCCTCGACCTTTGAAAGCAGAATGGTATTCTCCAGAAAATATTTGTTTGCTCAGTCCACGTGTTCGCAATTCGATGGCCCGTACTTTTTTCAGTAGTTCCGTCGTTTCCATGCCTTGTGCCTGAGTCATTAAGGTACCTCTACCTTGTTTAGGATTTCGGTAATGATTTGTTCTTGACTAATGTTTTCTGCCTCTGCCTCAAACGTGATGCCTATTCGGTGTCTCATGACATCCATGCATACCGCTCGAACATCTTCAGGGATTACATAACCACGTCGGTGAATGAAGGCATATGCTTTGGCTGCCAAGGCCATTCCAATAGATGCTCTTGGAGACCCCCCAAAAGCAATGAGCGGACTAAGATGGCCAAGTCCATAGTCCTCTGGGTTTCTACTAGCGAAAACCAAATCAACGATGTACTGCTCTATTTTTTCATCCATGTACACTTCTCGAACCATTTTACGTGCAGTAACAATGTCTGCCGGTTTAATGATTGGCTGCGGTTTCGGCATGCCTTGAGAAGAAATGTTATTCCGAATAATGCGTTTTTCGTCTTCTTTTGACGGGTACCCAATAACCACCTTCAACAGAAAACGATCAACCTGAGCTTCTGGCAAAGGGTAGGTTCCTTCTTGTTCAACTGGGTTTTGAGTGGCTAACACAAGAAACGGTTCTGGCAATTTGAACGTTTCCGGTCCAATGGTTACTTGTCTTTCTTGCATGGACTCCAGCAACGCACTTTGAACCTTAGCTGGAGCTCTATTGATTTCGTCGGCAAGAATGAAGTTCGCGAAAACCGGCCCTTTTTTGACGGCAAATTCTTCTTTCTTCTGGTTGTAAATCATGGTTCCAACCAAATCTGCAGGGAGCAAATCAGGAGTGAATTGAATTCGCGAAAAGTCAACCGCTACAGATTCAGAAAGGGATTTAATGGCTAAAGTTTTCGCTAGCCCTGGAACACCTTCTAGCAGTATGTGTCCGTCCGCTAAAAGCCCAATCAGGAGCTTTTCAACCATTTCTTTTTGGCCAATAATGACCTTCTCCATTTCAAGGCTAAGAAGCTCTACAAAAGCACTCG
>JAQWQB010000070.1 GCA_029245065.1 Flavobacteriales bacterium
GATGCCGTGTTTAGCAGACAACGTTATTGGGGAGAACCATTCCCAGTGTATTACGAAAACGATGTACCGAAAACTCTCCAGAACGAAGTAGTTACGCTTCCAGAAGTAGATAAATACCTCCCAACCGAAGACGGAGAACCGCCATTGGCAAGAGCCGAACAAGCTGCTTGGAATGTTTTCAAGGGTGACCGAATGGAATACAACACCATGCCTGGTTGGGCTGGTTCAAGCTGGTATTTCTTGCGTTACATGGACCCTCACAATGAAGAAGAGTTCTGTTCGAAAGAAAAGTCTTCGTACTGGAAGCAGGTAGACTTTTACATGGGAGGAGCTGAACATGCAACGGGTCACTTGTTGTACAGCCGATTCTGGACGAAATTCTTATTCGACAGAGGCTTTATCGAGTTTGATGAGCCGTTCAAGAAGATGGTCAATCAAGGGATGATCCAAGGAAGGTCAAGTTTCGTTTACCGGATCTTAGACTCCAACACATTTGTGAGTTTCGACAAGCGAAAAGAACATAAAACGCAACGTCTTCACGTGGATATTTCATTGGTCAACAATGATGTACTAGATGTGGAAGGGTTCAAGAAGTGGCGCGCTGAATTTGCCGATGCTGAGTTCATTTTGAATGAGGACGGAAATTACGTTTGTGGAACGGAAATCGAAAAGATGTCCAAGTCCAAGTACAACGTGCAAACGCCAGATGAATTGGTTGAGAAATACGGTGCAGACACCCTTCGTAACTATGAAATGTTCTTGGGGCCGTTGGAGCAACATAAGCCGTGGGATACCAAAGGAATCAACGGGGTACATAATTACCTTCGAAAGCTCTGGAGGCTCTTTCACAACGATGAAAATCAATTGGATGTTTCCGCAGAAGCTCCTTCACCGGATGAGCTCAAAGCACTTCATAAAACCATCAAGAAGGTAACTGAAGACCTTGAACGTAATTCATGGAACACAGTGGTGAGTGCTATGATGATCGGAGTCAACGACTTGACCGATTTGAAATGCAACAACGCAGCTATCTTGAAAGAGTTGACCGTTTTGCTTTCGCCTTATGCCCCTCACATTGCTGAAGAGCTTTGGTCGAAACTAGGACAAACCACCTCCATTACAGACGCTACATGGCCGGCTTGGAACGAAGAATACTTGAAGGAATCAAACTTCTCATACCCGGTTTCATTCAACGGAAAAATGCGTTTCAAAATCGATCTACCACTAGATTTCAACCCAAAACAAGTTGAAGAAGCCGTGTTGTCTTTTGAGAAATCAGCCCCTTACTTAGACGGAAAAGCGCCTAAAAAAGTGATTGTTGTACCCGGCAGAATTGTGAATATCGTTATCTAAATCACTCTTCGTATTTCGTGTCTTCCTGACTTATGAAATCAAGTGTTTCATCTACGTCAATCACACGAAATTCTACACGTCTGTTTCGCTGATGCTGCTCTTCGGTGCACTCTTTGCCATCTGAACAATGGTTAATGAGTTTCGTTTCTCCGTACCCAACAGCCTGCAGCCTAGATGGATCAATTCCTCTTCCAACGAGGTATGCCATCACGTTATTTGCACGCTCTTGAGAAAGCTGCATGTTGTAATCAAAACTCGCCTTTGAATCTGTATGGGCCATGACCTCCCCTTTGATAGAAGGATATTTGATCAGAAGCTCATAGAACGTCTCTAAATCCGGTGTTGCATCGTCTCGTACCTCAGAAGCATTACTGTCGAAGTAAATGTGATACAATTCCAAGATCATGCCTTTTTCCACTTTGACATCAAGGGTCAACGGTGGTGGAATACTCAATAAATCTGGCTCTAGCATAACCTCTACCGAATGACATTGATCATCTGCTATGGCAATCTCGAGCGGGACCCGAAATTCATTAAATGCTTTCTTATTGACAATGAGTTCGTACGTCTCTCCTTCAGAAGCCAACATATAGAATGAACCCAAACCGGCAGTCTGAATAGAAACCACCTCTCCATCAGGAGCAACCAGGTGCACATCCACTTCACTTAATGGATTACCATACTTTCCGTGCTTCACATTTCCGCATAAGTAAGATGCGGTAATCTGAGCCGCTGGTTCAGGACTCAGGGCTAAATTCAACGTTGTCTTTTGGCCTTCTTTTAATCCAAACGTGTTGCAATGAGCCGTTCCTGTGCAGCCTTCATCTGTTATGAAGCGGTCGTGGAAAGCCGTTAACTCGAAATCCCCTTGAGATTGGACCACAAAACTGAACCATCCCTCGCCATTGGTAAAGGCAAAATCTCGGTAGTAATCTTTTCCTGTCAACTCAACTTGAACATTTTCAATGGGCTCTTGTGAGGCGCAATCAATAACTTGACCTTCAATTCGAATTCCGTAGGTGCGCTTGAAATAAAGGACATCATCTTTGTTTCCTGTATTTCTATTCGACGTGAAATACCCACTGTTGTTGTCTTCCCCGAATGTAATTCCAAAATCATCTCGTGCGCTATTGATGGGCTTCCCCATGTTCTTAGGCAACGACCAGTTGTCTCCTTCTCGTTGAATTTGGAAGATGTCCATACCGCCAAATCCGGCGTGATGATTGGACGAAAAATACAGTGTCCCGTCTTTATCGAAAGAAGGAAAGACCTCGTTTCCATTGGTGTTGATATGCGCACCAAATGGAGTCGATTTACCCCAACCTCCTGTTGAATTTCGCTTGCAATAGTACAAGTCCATTTTCCCTTGTCCGCCTGGCTTATCAGATGCATAGACAAGCATTTTTCCGTCTGGAGATACTGCGGGGTGCGCCGTATTGTAATCACTGCTGTAGAAACTTAGGTCAGTGGTGCGTTTCCACATTCCATCCGAATTCTTTCGCAATCGAACGACCTTCACACGCGTATTGTTGAAGTCGTCATAGTACCGTTTGTTATCATCAATATCTGAAGTGGTCATGTACAACTCCTTTCCGTCAGGACTAAAACAAATTGGTCCTTCGTGGTATGGTCCTAGCGGAATATCTGGCGATGGAAGGGGCTCACTGACCGTTCCATCTTCGTTTACCATGGCATAGAACACATCGGTAAATCGACCATTTGTCCATGGGTCATACTCTCCAGATTTGTGCTCAACTCCTTTTCGGTTGGTGATGAAATAGAGTTTTTCGCCAAAGTGTACTGGGGCGAAATCAAGCTCTTTACTATTCAACGCTACCGGTTGTACTTTGCAGTCTTTTTCTTGAAACGCTCCATTCGCTAGTGCTCCAGCCCAAGCGTGTAGCTGATTTGCGTAATGCAGCTTGTCTTCATTGGTTTGAACGGCCATGTATTTATCTAGCCATTTCACCGCCAACTCGTACTTTTCATTGGCAATGAGCACTTGACTATACTGAAGTTTTACTTCAACATCATCGTTCATCAAAGCGGCTCTGGTGAACCAATACTCTGCTTCAGGAAGCTGGTTTGTCTTCCAATAACAAATCGCCATTTTGGTAATGGCTTCGTCATTGTCCAAGTCTTTACGAATGGCCTGATTGAACAACTCAATCGCTTCTTCGTAGTGGTGGTGTTCAAATGCTTGTTCTGCCCTCTTTAACTGCGCTTGCGTGGCGAAGGCCGTTCCTATAAAACCAACTGCAAGAAGAATTCTTTTAAATAACATAAATCTGGTTTTTAGAAGAAACGTGGGTGATTATAACCTTCCTTTTTCTTTCGCACATCGAATCCTAGAAAGAACTCGTGCGATCCGGCGTGACCTTGAATTTTGGTCAGCGTAAAATCGAATGAATACCCCACCTTCAACTGCTTAGTGATGGCATAATCAAGCATCACACTTACAGAATCTCCCCATCTAAAGGAAGAACCAATCCAAAAGGTCTTATTCAAGAAGAACAACACGCCTAAGTCTGGTTGAACAGGCGCCCCATTCACGTACTTCACCATCATAATTGGGTGAACCCAAGTTGTTCTATTCATTTTCCACATTCCACCGGCAGTGAAGAAAATATGTCGTCTTGCCTGATACAAGGCTGTGATCGACGATTCTTCACTAGTGAATTGCGTGTCGGTTTCAAGCAAGCGAGGAATGGACAATCCGGCGTAGAAAAACTCATTCGAAAAATGAGCCCCAAAGCCAAAATTGTAATTCGATTCGCTGATATCAGCAAAAGGAATGGAAGGATCTCCTACTTGATCTGGATCTGCAGAAGTCCAATTCATTCTGTGCGAACCGTACTCCCCGGAAAGCCCAAGCGATAAATCACCTTGGTCAAATCGGAGTTTATAGGAGAAGTTTCCGGCAGCCGTAATGGCATTTGAAATCCCCAATTGGTCTCGCATAATATTCAAACCAACCCCAAAATCTCCGTGAGAAATAGGTGCATGAACAAATACGTTCTCCGTTTGAGGTGCTCCTTCGATTCCCATCCATTGAGACCTAAAGAACAACCCCGCGCTCAAACTCTTCTTTGTTCCAGCGTAGGCCGGATTTATCGAAAGCTGGTTCCAAAGGAACTGGGTATGCCCGATCTGTTGTTGGGCTTCCGATTGTTTCGTTATCATGCTAAAAGCAAGGCAAGCAACAATCGCATAAATCAATGTTAAATTCTTTTTTGTCTTCATGACTTGCAGCTTATTGGTGAATTGTGATGTAACCTGTTCCTAGCGTTTCGCCAGTAGCTCGGTTGTTAAACACGTAGTAATAAGTTCCATTTGGCAATGGCTGATCCTTCCACGTGCCTTCCCAATCGTTCGCGTAATTCTCTTTTTCATATACCAGTCTTCCCCATCTATTGTAAATGAAGATTTCATTTTCAGGGAACCTTCCTATTCCATCCAAAACCAACGCGTCATTTACGCCGTCGTTATTCGGGGTTATGATATCTGGAATATGCAGGTAGGGGAATATGACAATCTTGACCAGCGCGGTATCGCACATCGAAGGGCAATCCTTGAGGCACAATTCATAAATAAATTCATCTTCTCCAGAATACTCGAAATCAGCTTCGTACTCAACAACCTCTCCACTCACTTGAGCGCTTCCATTATCAGGTAAATCAATAATTTCAATGTCGTATTCAGCCTCTACTATCTCATCATTTAGCAGGACGAAAAAGTCTTGTTGTTCGCCTTCAACCATCTCAAAGACATCGTCAATAGCTTCGGGTCCAACAGGAGCGAAAATGGTCACTTCATCTGTACTGAACACCCCACATCCTTCGGTAAATAGCGACCAAACAAGGTTATAAGACTCGCCGCTATTGGTGCCTGACACAATCGTTGTTGGACTGTTAGGGCTCAACAATTGAAGACTTTCATCCAGCGAAGTCCAGAACCCTGTTAACGTCGGATCATTAATGGCCACTACTTCCACCACTTCACCGCCACAAGCAATGACATTTGCACCGGCATAGGCCGTTTCATTTGGAATGGCATCAATCTGAACCACTTCTTCCAACGAGGCTGGACTCCAGCACGTTCCATTGAAAACCATCAGGGTATAATCACCTGCATTTTGCTGGTCCACATCGGTAATCATAAGGGTTCCATCGTTCGTAGTTTCGGTGGTGCCACCTGGCAAATGCCACTCGAATAACTCACCAGCAGAACCAGTGGTTAACATGAGTTGATCTCCTTCGCAAAGTGGGCTATTGCTTCCCAAACCAGGGGTTGAAGGAAGTTGGTTCACACTTATCTCTAGTTCAAAAACTTCAGACTGACAGAGTCCTTCAGACACCACCAGCGTATAGGTCCCTGAGTTAACGGATGTTACACTTTCAATTGAAGGTGGGGATAGCGTGTTTCCGGAATAACCATTAGGTCCGCTCCACGTGTATACATCAGCTACCACTGTTGTTTCAAAAGAAAGCGGGCTTCCCTCACACAACTCCAGGTCACTTGCTGTAAATACAGGAGGTGATGGTGTTGGGTGAACCAGCACATCGACAGCGAATGATGGGTCCGTGGCGCAGTTTTCAAGTTCTACCCACACGGTATATTCTCCCGTTTGAAGGGGATCCGAGTTGGCCGTTTCTAAAAACGGAATTGTGGTAACCACTTCACCTGTAGGGGTATCCCAATGGAATCCAATGGCACCAGGATAGTTGTTGCACGCTAGGGTGAAAGGCAATCCTTCACACAACTCAGCTCCGTTTGCAATGACCGGTAATTCGGGTGCTTGACTCACATCCAATTGAGCCGATTCAATGGTCGCTTCGCATCCATGTACATCAGTGACAAGGACGTTGTAAACCCCCGCATTGACTTCCGTTACATTTTCAATCAGCGCGATGCTGTCATTG
>JAQWQB010000076.1 GCA_029245065.1 Flavobacteriales bacterium
TTTGAGGACGCAACTTCTTATACCGCTTGTCCTAATTCTCAATCAACTTATGGAGCGCCATTTTACAGTTCAAACGGTGTTTCTTTCAGATGCAAATACTTAGATTATGAAGGTATTTCGTTTCTGGATGGTAGCGTATATTGGGGAGCACCAAATTCTTTCGGAGCAGACCAAAATGTAAACTTTTCTGGACAGCTGTTACAAGTAAATAATGTTGATTTAGAGCTTGATTTTTCTGCTTTGAATTACACGAATAAGAGTGTGTCATTTGACATTTCAAATGTTTGGGATATTACTAATCCAAACGAATTCATGGTAAATGGTGCGCCCCTTAGCACGGTCCCTGAAGGAATTACTTATGATATAACGTCATTAGGAATCGCAACTAATGGCGATCAATGCTATCATGTAACCATTCAAGGGCCTATTAACACGATTGTTTTGGTTGGCTGGGAGGTCACTTACGATAACCTTTGTGTTGATGAACTTTAGAACAAGAGATGCAATTTTCTAGTGACTAATTAGCATTCATGAACGCCATGAAAACGCGCTATATTCAAAACGATTATGAATAATATGAAGGTTTACTTCTCAGGTGTCGCTTATTCAGACGCTCCGATTGACTTGAATCATCTGCGCAGGGGGTTGTATCTTTCGTGACTAATTACGAACCCATGAGATTGATTAAACAGTAAAAAAACATAGAGCAACAATTGAAGCACAGAGCTTCATCTACCAACCCGCTTTCTGTTCTATATTTAAATCGTTTACTTATCACATTAAACCAAGCCATATCTGAGTGCATTAAGGCGGCCAACAGTGCCGCCTTTAAGCACATCTATCAGCATTATTCTGATAAGATGTTCTACGTATGCTTGCGTTATATCCGTAATGAATCCGATGCGGCTGATGTTTTGCAAGATGCCTTCATTCAAGTCTATCACAAAATTGAAACAGTAAAGGACCCTGCTTCATTTGAAGGATGGTTAAGAAGATTGATCGTGAATAAATGTCTCGATTTTTTGAGGGCAAAAGGCAAGAAGCAAGAAATTCTGAGCGAAAAAGACGTTGCTATCGAAGGCCACACAGATGTGGAATTAGACCAAGGAGACCCTGAAGTGCTGAGGGAGATATTGTTTTCAGCTATTCAAAAATTGCCTGAAGGTTACCGAATAATTGTCAATTTCGCTTTGGTTGAAGAATACAGTCACAAAGAGATTGCAGACATGTTGGGCATAAAAGAAAGTACATCTCGTTCGCAGTTAGTTAGAGCACGAGCGCAGCTAAAAAAGATACTGTTGACACAACAAGACCAGAAAATTAAAGAGTCTTACTATGGATGATTTTGACAAGATTCTGGGCAAAAGTCTGAAAGACGGTAGAAGAGAGACGCCGGCTTTTGTTTGGGATAATATAGAAAAAGAGATAGCTCTTGAAAAGAAGCGAAGAAGCGTGTTCTTCTGGTTATTTGGGTGCCTAGGATCTTTGGTTCTTATTGGCGGTGCAATTGCGTATTTCGCAAACGGGTTGAATTCAGATAAAGGTGTATCGGAACAAAACCAAAAAATAAATAGCCATGAAATTTTGAATAACCAACCAAAAATTAACACCGATACGGAAGTTGAGGATGGTGTAACTATCACAGATACTTCAACGAATAACCTGAACTCAACAAAGGGTGATGAGGCAAATCAATTTAAAATGACCCCTTCTGCTAGTATTCAATCAGCAGATGAGTCGGTAAATAATTTGTCTGCATCTAATACAAACACATCAGCTAGAAAGGAACTAGCTTCTATCAATCAAGTTGAGGATAAGCAAGATTCAAATCTACCCGTAAATCCACGGAAATTCGATCTTCATACCGACACAGACGCTTCTCAAGGGGATATTAATTCTTTTATAAACGCAGTACTTTCCAAGGGAAACAATGATGCGAACAAAGACCCTAATCAAACATCATCTGAGGGCAACTTAGGAGATGGCAACATCATAAACACGATTGATTCAGCAAAGACAAATCAGGATGTAGAGTTTATCCATGTTGAAAAGAACCTTGATATTACAACGCCAGTAGATAAAGATTCACCGGCCAATAATAATGACCCTGAAAAAATCACGAAAGTACCTGAAAAGAGAGAGCTCAGTAAATTCTTCATTGAAGCCAAAGCTGGTTATAGCATATATAAAATGAGTGTGTGGGATGAGACTTTCACGGTGGGTGCGCTTTCTAAGCGTCCTTTCAAAAGTAGAGGATACAATTTCAATGTTGAAGCAGGTTATGAGTTCAACCGCTGGCTAAAGCCAATCTTAGGTTTTAACTACAACATAAAAAATGCCGAATTCACTTACAGTGCTTTGTATGACGATCACGGATGGTTGACACGCAACATTAATGGGCAAATTCTTTCTATCGATGAAATCAATGACACAGACTATTTATGCAATAAACATGTGCTCACCGATATCAATTCACAGTTTCAGATCACATCTGTTTCTTTGACAGTAGGAAACAAAATGAACGTGATGCAGCTGGGCAAGTTTGGATTAGACCTTGATCTGAAGTACAGCTTAGATATAAACTCTAAGACCAGACTAGATCAAATGACTCAAGTTGATGTTTCGAACTACCTTACGACATCATTAAATTCAAGATTTGTCTGCGCCCTGAACTTTAACTTAATCATGAATAACCGACTTAAATTGTTACTATATCCTGAGTACATTCAAAGAAAAAATATTGCTCGCCGAGAATTATACCAAGGAAATTATCACGAGTTGATCGTATCGGCTGGGTTGAGAATAACTATCTAACTGTTAACGTGCAACTAAATGTGTTTGTAAAGCGTAATTTAAGAAATCTTATCCTTACGAACCATGAAAAAAACATTACTCCTTACACTCTGCGTCATTGGATCTTTCGCCATAAACGCACAAACGGAATTCACAGCAAACGAAGACAACAATTGGAATAACCCGGAAAACTGGACAAACGGACTACCTGACGCCGGAAATGACGCGGTGATTCCCGAAGGTCTAACAGTTAATAATAACGGCTCTATAGTACAAGATTATACCATTCAAGTCAATGGTGTTTTGAACAATAACGGAGATTTTTCCAATACCCTGGGTTATGGCTTTTTCATAGGCTGGCCAGACGGACAATTCAACAATTATGGCACGATTAACTTGGCGTCGGGAATGCTCAATTTTGGTAATGTCTATCTAGAAGGTGACGTGGTGGTCGACGAAACGGCTACAATAATCAATGTAGGAACTTTTTGCACCGCAGGGTCCTACACCAACAATGGTGAGACGCAAATAGAGGGTTACTGGCATAATACGGGAGAATTAATCAATAACGGAGAATTCTTGAATGCCGGCTACTTGTTTGACTGTGGTGTTTGGACGGGCCTTGATGTTTCTGACGCTTGGGAAAGTCCAGATTTTCTTTATGACTGCGAAGAACTTCCTGGATGTGCTGAACTTTCATCCTACATTGTGCTTGGGTGTATAGATGAAACAGCCTGCAATTACGACCCACTTGCAACGGCTGATGACGACAGTTGCCTACCAGATTTAGATGAAGACGGAATATGCGATGATTGTGATACGTGGCAAACCATAATTGCAGAGTGTCCATGCGAGATAATTGACCCTAATACTTACCTCGTGACGTTTATAGAGGTTGATGAAGTTGAGTGCGTAATCATTGAAAACTGCTCTTGTGAATGTATAAATGACGCTGATCAAGACGGAATATGCGATGAGAATGAGGTTGGGGGATGCACAGATCCGGAATCATGCAACTACAGCGCTGAAGCAACAGATGACGATGGCTCTTGCAGCTATTTGGAGCTGTATTCAATTACGGGCGAGGTGTACCCCGATTTGAGCTCTGTGGCAACATATACCTACCCAGAAACAGAGGAGAGCTCTTATGAATGGACTTGTACAGGAGGAATAATTCAGTCAGGTAATGGAACGGCCCAAATAGATATTCTGTGGGACCAGCAGATAGACAGTGGGGAGGTTTGTGTAATTGATACAAACGCGGAACAGTGCTCAGGTGAGGCAGTTTGCATGGTTGTTTTTCCGAGTCCGACACATGTTTTTGAAAACGAAATGATTAACCTAGTCGTTTTCCCTAACCCAACTTCGGCTGGCTTTACCATTACAATGAACGAGACCTTCCAAAACGCGTCATATAAACTGTATGATATTCATGGCAAGTTGGTTCGCGACGGAGAAATAAGATCTACCGAGACAAAGGTTCAAACAGAAGGATTGACTGCAGGAATTTACACCTTAACCGTAGAGTCAAGAAACGCGTTAGTCACAGAGAACATAATCCTGGAATAGGTAAAATTTAGGGGCACTGCGTAAGGAGAGGTGTTGTTAAAATGCTTTCTCTAATTTGCATTGTTGCGTGAATCCTTCATTCATTTTTCCAATGGGGGTGGAAAGCTTAACTAAAAAGATTCGGTGCGAAGTGGGATCAGACCAGATCTATATATTAGACCGAAACAATAGGTATTTGCCGGGTTTTAATGCTGATATTTGTAACCTAAAAATTTTGATCCCTCGAAAGGGGTGCCAATTAAACCTAAACAAAATGCGAACTAGGAATTGCTTAATCATCTTTGCAATAACATTTGCGTCTTTTCAGTCTTGGTCTCAGAAAGACAGCTCGTTAGTTCAAGTTTTTACCGCCCCATCATTGGGCACAGCAGAAGGATTAACGGTTGAGTTTTCACTAGATTACGAACCTTCAGGTTCTGAATGGGCGCTGTCTTTTCCTGAATCTGCAGTTGAGCTTGCATTATTTGAGGCTGAGTATACAGCCGATACGGAGAAGAGCTATCAATTGCGCATTGGTCAAGGAGGCCAGATATATTCATTGATTGCTGGATTTGGTGAATCTATACCACCGCAATGGCGTCACCCAAACTGGGTTCAACCATCATATGGAGGGGGTACATCTTATGCTCCATGGGTAGATGAGGTTTGGCAAATGGTTGCAGTTGATGAACCTTTGAACAACACCCCTGATTCGTCTTATTTTATCCATCAATCGGGTGTTTACCTCAAGACACCAGATCAAACAAGTCCTTTTTACAGTCCGGTTCTTGCGTCTTGGTTTAACGAGGAGGAGAAAAGTTTTACAACAATCAATTGGGGGCAGCAAGCACACACTGAAGATTTGGAAAACATTCAGTTTTCTTCACGATTGCTCTATTACACAAAGTACACCTGCTCCTACCCTGGAATTATACAGGTTGATCAAATGATGTATAATTTTGGTCAAGATAACATGACTTTCCTCAACGTTCCTTGGGGAGGAGTTCGTCATTCTAGCCTAGGTCATACATTCTTGTCAGCTCCCGATAACACTTTTGAAGAAATTGTTGGTATTTACGGCAACACACCTGTGATTCAGGCTGTGAATACAGGTGGCTGGCTTGCTTGGTCTAATCAAGAAGACGGAAACTCGAGTGCTTTGGCAATTGCCAATACGATCTCAACAGTAACCAACAACAATGTTATTCGATATGGTGATGCAGGGAACTTAGACGCCGCTTGGAATAACAGAGACTACTCTGTTCTTGAGATGATTCGACGTCCAAACAGCAATCAGTTAAAATTTGGCACCGGTATGAAGTTTCGGTACTTCTATGTTATTGATGGTTCTGTGAGTGAACTTGCAGCTGTTATTACTGATTTGAATCTAGAAGGCGAGGCTTTTGACACCGATTTTTTACCTGAAATGAATGACACCGATTCTTTAGGGTTTAGCTTCCAAGTTGCAGGAGAATCACTGATTAAAGCTCAGCACACGCAAGGAGAAAATGACCTTTTCTTCAAGACACAACCCTTCACAAATAGCTATCCCGTCTTTGAGGTATGCGGAGCCGAAGGAACGAGTTATATCACATCAGATCCAAATATTTACTCTCACAAGCCTTGGGATGGTTCTGTTGATTCATGGGAGTTATTGGGATTTCGAGAAAAATCAGTTTCATCTTCTTACGAAGCAGTTGAGTTATGTCAAGGAGCCTCTTTAGAGTTGCCTTCGGGGGAGATTGTTACCCCCACTGAAGATTCACTTTACACGAGTTTAATTTCAGGTTTAGATTCAACAATAGACAGTTTAGTTTTTACGCATGTAAATCTTTCCGAACCGAGTCTGTTTTTTCTAGATTCAGATGGTGACGGATACGGTGACGATACGGTGATGATTTTGGGTTGCGAGCTACCAGCTGGATACAGTGAAATTGATGGAGATTGTGACGACTCTGAAGCCTCTATTTATCCTGACGCACCAGGTTCGCAAGAGGGCTTAGACAACAATTGCAACGGGGTAATTGACCCCCAAGAAGACCCGTGTTTTGGAGACCTTAATGATGATTTCAGTGTGGATGTAAGTGACCTTCTTATTTTGTTAAACTGGGCAGGGTGTGCGAATAATGATTGTGGAGCAGACTTAAACAATGACGATTCTACTACTATGGCTGACCTTCTCTTGTTTATCTCATTTTTCGGGTTTCAATGTGATTAACCTTAAAGGTTTTCGGTGCTCGTTTGTGCAGGAAGTATTAGTCGCCCTCTCTTAGTCGCTGAGTTGTTTTTGACCTCATTTTGACTTCCGATAAGAAACAATTTCTCTCCTTGTGCTGAAGCCCAAAGTGGTGTTTTATAAGCTGTTTTTAAAGCCTTCTGTTGATGGTAAAATTGGTTTTACTGGAGAACATCCGTCATTTTTTCTTTTTCGCCTCTTTCAAGTGCTTTTCAAGGTCGCTAATGTGGTAGCTCAGTGCCCGAACGGAGATTTGAATCTCCCAGATTAGGAGCGCTAGAGAGAGTAAAAGGAGTAAGAGGCCAACACCAAATACCCACACGGCCAAGACGTGGTAATCCACGTAAATGAGGAACATGGTTAATACACACAAGAGCAAGCTGCTAATTCCGAGCATTTGCATGTACCGCGTCAAATTCAAGCGCAATTTTAGGTTAGCAATTTGTTGAAGGAGGTTCTGATCCATCTTATCCAAATACTGATCGTGCAGGTTTCGAATAACGGCAGCGTAGGCCAAAAACCGATTGGTATAGGCCAGCATGATCAAGGAGATTGCAGAGAACAACAGGGCTGGTGTGGTGAGGGTTAGTTCTTCCATGGGGCGAAGGTAGGGGTAAAAGGGGTTAGGGTGTTTTGGGTTGAATCAGGGAGGCGAAGCTCAAAGCGGAAACTTCTTTTGTTTATTCATGTAGTCTTGCCAGGTGACCAGCACGTATTTCGTTTTGTTGTTCTCTTTACGCTTCAGGAAGCCATACTCATATACGAAGAGGTAGACATCTCCCTTGCTGTTTTTCCAGTAGTGGGTGAAGTATTCGGGGTTGAATCCTGCTTCAAGCAGTTTTTTAGCGCGGATGGTTGCTTTTCCGGCCTTGTTGAAGTCTTTCAATAACCGTCTATTCAATTTCAATTGAAGATCGATCCGTTTGAACAGGGAGTCTTGTTCACCTTTTTTCTGTTCGTAATGGTAGTTTGATTTACAGTATTCAGAACAGTATTTTTTATCGATTCGCCCGGTGATTTCTTCATTACAGTTCAGGCATGTTCGTTTCATAGTAATGGAATTATACGGATAAATCTACATTAAATAGATGTTGCAGTTCCGAAGATGGAGATTTTTGCAAGTCTAATTCGAATGAAAATGGCTAAGCCGAAGATGATTACGCTTAAACACCTGCTAATTGATGGTCAGAAATGCATCGGGATGCAGTACCAAACAGATAAAGTGATTAATGCATTGCTTAACACCTTTCCAGGTCTAAAGTGGAGCGATGCCTATAACATGGCCTACATCAAAAACTCCAAGCCCAACT